>CAZFQW010000567.1:0-2883 GCA_964521225.1 uncultured Roseobacteraceae bacterium | reverse complement strand
TTTTGTAGTTTTCTCATCTGTTTCTTCTAGTTACAAGAAGAGGCAAGGGCAAGCCCCCAAAGGAATCCAATCTTTTATTGAGCCAATCATTGTATTTTTAAGAGACGATGTTGCCATTCCTAATATAGGCGAAAAGAAATATGAAAAATATTTCCCTTATTTATTGAGTCTTTTCTTTTTCATCTGGTTTAATAATCTTTTAGGTCTTATCCCAACAGGAGCAAATGCTTCAGGAAATATTGCCTTTACACTTACACTAGCGTTTTTTACGCTTATCGTGACTAATCTTTCTGGGAATATACATTATTGGAAACATATCTTTTGGACCCCGGGAGTTCCCCTTCCATTAAGAATTATTATGTTACCTGTTGAAATTATTGGCATTTTCACAAAGCCATTTGCACTAATGGTTCGTTTGTTTGCCAATATCACTGCTGGTCATATTATAATATTGAGTTTGGTGAGTTTAATCTTCATCTTTAAAAATGGCTTCCTTTCCGTAGCAGTAGGTCCTGCGGTGGTAGCACTTACATTTTTAGAGTTGTTTGTAGCAATTTTACAAGCCTACATTTTTACGCTCCTTTCAGCACTATTTATTGGAATGGCAGTAGCTGAACATGAGCATCATTAATCAGATTAAAAATCTTTTCTTTTCAATACATATTTTAATTTTAAATTTTACGCGATGAGCTTGCTAAGTATTTTAATGGAAATTACAGGTTCTTTAGGACAAATGGGTGCTGGTATCGGCGCCGGTTTAGCAGTAATTGGTGCTGGTATGGGTATTGGCCGTATCGGTGGTAGTGCAGTTGAGTCTATGGCTCGCCAACCTGAAATTGCAGGACAGTTACAAGGAGCAATGCTTGTATCTGCTGCACTTATTGAAGGTGCTGCGTTTTTTGCAATCGTTGTTTGCCTGTTAATTGGCTAATTATCAAAAAAAGTATAGGTTACCAGATTATCAGAGGGATTGCCTCATCTGGTAGCCTTTTTTTACTATTGCTTTAAATTTTAAAACTATATACAGCTCATGGAAATCGTAACTCCTGGTATAGGTCTTATTTTTTGGACCTCAATCTTGTTTTTAATTGTACTTGTGGTTTTAGGTCGTGTCGCTTTTAAACCAATTGCAGCAGCACTTAAATCACGTGAAGAGGAAATTGAGAAAGCCTTAAGTGCATCTAGCCAAGCAAAAGAAGAAGTAGATACGCTTAAAGGAGAGATTGACAAAATGAAGAAAGATGCGAGAGCAGAGAGAGAGCAAATTTTGAAAGAAGCAAAAGATGCTGCTAGCAAAATCGTATCAGAAGCGCAAGAAAAAGCGAATGAAGAGCGAACTAAAATTGTTGCTTCTGCGCAAGAGGCTATTCAAAGCGAAAAACACCAAGCAATCGCAGAAGTTAGAAAACAAGTAGCATCGCTTTCTTTAGATATTGCAGAAAAGGTAATTAGACAAAATCTTTCAAGCAACGATGCACAAAAGAAATTGGTGAATCAGTTTTTGGATGAAGTTAATGGCAATTAATCAATAACAATATGAGTGCTGAGTCACGTATTACCTCCCGATATGCCAAGGCTGTTGTTTCTCTTGCAAATGAGCAAGGAGTTCTCGAAAGGCTAAAGGAAGATGCACAGCTTTTGAAAGAAAGCTGTGAAGGTAGCAGAGAGTTATTTCTTTTCTTGAAAAGCCCTGTCATTAAATACACAAAGAAACTATCTTCTTTAGAAGTAATATTTAAATCGCAGTTGAGCGATTTAATGTTGAAGTTCATTGCAGTAGTTTGCCATAAAGGAAGAGGCAATCTTTTATATGCTATTTCTGTCGCAATTCTTAAGGCTTACAATGAGTTGAAGGGAATACAAGAAGCGACGGTAATTACTGCGGTAGAAATAACTTCGGCAGAGCTAGCAAACTTCGAAAAGTTAGTTATGAAAAACACTGATAAGAGCAGGGTAGCTTTAGAAGAAAAAGTGGATAAAAATATAATTGGAGGATTTGTACTTAATATTGATGACAGGCAAATCGACGAGTCAGTTCGTTCTAAGCTGAGGAATTTGGCGCTCCAATTTTCAAAGTAATGATAGTATTAGTTAAGCATTTCAGTAACGTTTTTACAATAAAATTGATATAAAATGGCTCACGTAAGACCGGATGAAATTTCCGCAATATTGAGAGAGCAGCTTTCAAATTTTAAATCAGAAGCTGAGTTAGAGGAAGTAGGAACAGTCCTTCAGGTAGGTGATGGTGTAGCACGTATTTATGGACTTTCCAATGCACAATCGGGAGAGCTTATAGAGTTCGATAGTGGTTTAGTAGGTCTTGTTCTTAACCTTGAAGAAGACAATGTTGGTTCGGTAATTTTCGGAGATTCTAGAAAAATAAAAGAAGGCGATAGTGTAAAGAGAACTTCTAAAATTGCCTCTATCCAAGTTGGTGAGGGGATGTTAGGACGGGTAATTAACACACTAGGGGGCTCCATAGATGGAAAGGGACCTATTGAAGGAGATTTATACGAAATGCCTTTAGAGCGCAAAGCTCCGGGGGTAATTTACAGACAGCCAGTAAGTGAGCCACTTCAAACAGGAATTAAGGCAATCGACTCTATGATTCCTATCGGTAGAGGACAGCGTGAACTTATTATTGGGGATAGGCAAACAGGTAAAACGGCGGTAGCACTTGATACTATCATCAACCAAAAAGAATTTTATGACAAAGGAGAGCCTGTTTACTGTATTTATGTTGCAGTCGGTCAAAAGGCTTCTACAGTAGCGGGTGTAGTTGCAGCATTAGAGAAAAACGGAGCAATGGCTTATACTACAGTAGTAAGTGCTTCTGCTTCTGCTCCCGCACCTATGCAGTTCTTTGCACCTTCTGCAGGTGCT
>CAZFQW010000566.1:0-2888 GCA_964521225.1 uncultured Roseobacteraceae bacterium | reverse complement strand
ATCATTCAAAAAATTTGTAATCTCCCTTATACACTAAATTCTATACAGGCTCAAAGGGAGAACTATGCCATTGTCGGTGTTTTCACTGGCGACTCTCTGTAAATATCCAGGGGTATGATTTTTTTTAGTAAAGCATAAAAATAACTCTAATTCCATCAATATTTTATATTCGTGGTACGAGTTTCTCATTTATAACAAATAGAATAATGAGTACTTTGTTAAGAAAGAAAAGCTCGTGCCACGAATAATTAGGTGATTCTTTATACAGTTATTAATCCATATCGGGTTGCGGTGTTAATCTTAAATAAGGTTTCACCTCTGTATGTCCTTTAGGGAATAAAGCGGGGATTTCCTCATTTGTAACAGAAGGGGAAATTACACAGTCATCGCCATTATTCCAGTTGGCAGGCGTCGCAACTTTATGGTAAGCAGTTAATTGTAACGAATCAATCACTCTCAATAATTCATCAAAATTTCTTCCCGTAGAGGCAGGGTAAGTAATCATTAATTTTACTTTTTTATCGGGCCCAATCACAAACACAGATCTAACAGTCAGTTTGCTATCTGCATTGGGGTGTATCATGTCGTAAAGCATCGCTACATTTCTGTCTTCGTCTGCAATGATTGGGAAATTAACGGTAGTATTTTGTGTTTCATTGATGTCCTTCACCCAGCTATTGTGCGATTCCAGCCCATCGACACTTAAAGCGACTACTTTAACGTTTCTAGCGTCAAATTCAGCCTTGTATTTAGCTGCTGCGCCTAACTCAGTGGTGCATACAGGGGTATAATCGGCTGGATGAGAAAATAGAATTCCCCAACTATCGCCAAGCCAATTGTGAAAATCAATTTCTCCTTCGGTCGATTGTGCTGTAAAGTTTGGTGCTTCATCACCTAATCTAATTGTACTCATGTTTTTTATTTTGAATATTAATAAATAATTGATTTTTGAATCTCTGTGTAACAGTTTAGTATCTGAAAAGTAGTCTAATTTTAGATATTATTTTCTAGCATACAATAATAACCCAATTAAACGAGAAATTGGTTCTGATTAAGATTCAAATCGTCTCCCATTTTTCGCTAAAGAAGCTTAAACAGTTTCATTATTAAGAAATACTTTTAAAATCTTTTCTAATTAAAAGATTTGTCAAGAAAGATTACTTTGCTATTCTTTTTTAGAGTGGATTTTAAAAAGTATCTTTATTTGTTTCGTGGTTAATAAAATCGTCATTCCGAATACAGTGAAGGAATCTGTATGCTACTAACGAACATTTTGCTTCACGCTGGTAGCACACTATTAATCCTTCGGTTCTCAAAGATGCTCTTTTTATGAAAATTTTAGCTTTATTTTTGTAAACTTTATTTTAAATAGTACTGGATTCACCTGTTAGGTACTCGTGCAACGAATAATAGAATAACTTCTATCAGGTTAAATATCAAGCGTCAAAATAGTCATACACGTTTTTATACCTTGCGAAATATTCCCGATTCTTATATTTTCGTTTGGGTTGTGTTGGTTGTTATCCATATTGACCATAGGGACAATTATCGCAGGAATTTTCAAGGTATTAATTGCCGGAATAATCGGCACTGTTCCCCCCATTGTTCTGATACTTACAGGTTCTTCTTTAAATGTTTTTGTTAGTGCCATTCTTATTTTTTTACCGAAGGCATCGTCCATTGGAGTTCTAAAGGCATTTACTCCGCCATTTCCTTTAAAAGTTACTATTTTATTGGTTTGAAGTCTTTCTTCGTTGGTGGGGGCTCTGTCGAGTACTAAAAAACCTTCTTTTTCAATATGCTTTTTAATTTTTTCAATTTGAATAGTTCCGTCTGTTTCAGCGACCAAACGCACATCTATATGGGCAGTTACTACCTCGGGAATAATAGTTTTAAGCCCAGGGCCTTTCCACGATGTTTCGATATGTCGAACATTTAAAGAAGGATACTGTAAAGCTTCCTGATACCCATTACCAACCTTATCTGATGCGTTTAACTTTAATCCGTTAAGGATTTCTTGCTCATTATCGGGAACGGCTTGAAGCAGTTTTGCTGTCTTTGCTGTAATTTCTATGCCATCGTAATAACCATCAATTGTTACTTTTCCTTCTTTGTTTTTCATGCTTGCCAATAAATGCGACAAAGTAAAAATAGGATTAGGGGCGTAATTACCATAATGCCCGCTATGCTGAGGCAGTTTTGCCCCATAAGTGGTAATGCTACAACTGGCAATTCCTCTACAGCCGAACGTTAAGGTAGGTTTATTTGTAGGGTGTGCAGGGCCATCCATAATAATCATGTAGTCGGCGGCATAGTCTTCTTTATACTGTTCCAGTGTGGAGAGAAAGCCTTCCGAACCTGCTTCTTCTTGTAAATCAAGAACTATTTTAACGTTATAAGAAATTTCATTTTTTTCTTTATTGAGTAATTCAAGTGCGGTAAGCATCATTATAATGGGGGCTTTATCGTCTGCGGCTGCTCTACCGAAAATTCTCCAGTCAGGGTTTATTTTCCCATCTATTTTATTCCAGTCAATTATTTCCCATTCTTCACTATTTTTTTGCTGCTTAAGCACAGGGACAAAAGGGTTTTCTTGAACCCAATTTTCGGGGTTAACCGCTTGCCCATCAATATGTAAATAAAATAAAATTGTTTTGGCTTTATTATTACTTACTTTTTTTTCGGCGAAGAACACAGGAAGCGTGCTCGATTCTAGTAATTTGACTTTAAAGCCTTGGTTTTCAAACTCTTTTGTTGCCCATGCAACATTTTTTATCATGTCTTCTTTGTTAGAAGCCACATTGGGTATACTTACAAATTCTCTATGTTTTTTAAGCGTTTTAGGAAGTATTTCTGCGATAGCATTATCCCACTGATTAGTTTGGGCA
>CAZFQW010000565.1:0-2899 GCA_964521225.1 uncultured Roseobacteraceae bacterium | reverse complement strand
TTTTATGATAATTCGTTTTTAAGAAATTAAATTTTTAAACATGCTCTAAGTAGTTTGTCGCAATACCACAATTGCAGCCACTTAAATAAAATTTTCTCCAACTATCACCGAACTTAGGGCGTTATTGCCTTGTTAATAAGCTCCTTTGGCTTATATCTCATGCAACTTATTTAATACATTCGACGATGTCCGATAAAAAAAAAATAAAATACATAGTAGTGGCATCCACTTTTGCACTTATTGGTGTGGTAGCACTACAAATTAGCTGGATTATGCAAGCCGCTTCTCTAAGAGAAGCAGAGTTTAATCACCAAGTCAGCATGGCATTGTTTAAAACTATGGATCACCTTTCAGAGGATAATAAGTTTTGTGCCGACATGAAAAGCCAAATGAACACCAACGCAATTATGGCTTTCGATTTTGAACTTGATAAAGAAAAAGAAGAAAAAATTGAGCGCTATCTGCGACGAAACCTAAAATACTATCAAGTCGATTTAGATTTTGAGTTTGATATTGTTCGCCACGATAAAGGCTTTACAAAAGAAGAACTTCAGCTACTGAGTACCTCTTTTGTGAACAAACCGTATAAATGCAGCCTTGAAAAAGTGGTAGGGAAGGCAGGTTTAGAGGTACAACTACATTTCCACGGGAAACAGCAATTTGTATTAGCCCAAATGTGGGTAATGTTGGCAAGTTCTATTGTATTTATTTTACTGATAACAGGCTGTTTTTATTGGGCGATGCGTACCATCATTCAACAAAAATTGATGGCAGAGCGCACCACAGACTTTATCAATAACATGACCCATGAGTTTAAAACACCTTTGGCTACTATTTCGCTGGCATCGAACATGCTTCGCCGCGACGACGCAGTGAACGAATCGAATAAGCTTTCTCGATATACGCACATCATTAAAGATGAAAACACAAAGCTTGAAGGCCAAGTAGAGCGAGTACTCGATTTAGCCCGTTTAGAGCGCGGCGAATTCAAATTGCGAAAAGAAATAGTTGACATACACGAAATGCTGAAAAGTGCTGCGGGCACAGTTGAACCACAAGTGAAGGAACGCCATGGAGAAATTGATTTCGATTTATCGGCATCGCCACATACCGTTTTTGCAGATAATATACACCTTACCAACGTAATAATGAACCTGCTCGACAACGCCAATAAATACTCTTCGGGCTCTCCTAAAATTACCGTGAGTACCCGCAACGAGCAAGAAGGTTTAGTAATTGCCATAAGAGACTATGGTATTGGAATGAGCAAAGAAAAACAAAAATATATTTTCGATAAATTTTACAGAGTCCCTACGGGTAACTTGCACGATGTGAAAGGTTTTGGCTTGGGCTTAGCCTACGTGAAACTGATGGTAGATGCTCACCATGGTTCTATCCGATTGGAAAGCGAACAGGGAAAAGGAAGCCTGTTTGAGGTGTACATTCCTACCAATAATACCGAAGAGGGTACGGCTGCTTAGTTGGAATAGCGTTCCTTAAAAGAGAAAAGAGCCGTTATAATTTCAAAATTGTAGCGACTCTTTTTTTATGATATTATTTATTGAACTTTCGATTTTTCTATTGCTTGTTCAATATCTGCTAAAATATCTTCCATACTCTCTAACCCTACTGAAATGCGAATTAAACCATTGGTAATTCCCACGGCATGTTTTTCTTCGTCGCTTAATTTAGAGTGTGTAGTGGAAGCAGGGTGTGTGGCGATGGTCCGGGTATCGCCAAGGTTAGCGGTAAACGAAATCATCTGTAGAGCATTTAGAAAATTTCTCCCTTGCTCAATCCCACCATTAATTTCAAAACTGACTATTCCGCCACCGAGCCTCATTTGCTTTTTAGCTAACTGATACTGCGGATGCGAAGGCAAAAACGGATATTTTACAAAGTTTACTTCCGAGTTGCCTTCTAAATATTCAGCTAGTTTGAGGGCATTTTCACAATGTTTTTCCATACGCACTGCTAAGGTTTCCAAACTTTTAGAGAGGATCCAACCATTAAAAGGTGAAAGTGCTGGGCCTGTATGCCGCGCCATAAACCGAACTTCTTTCATCATTTCTTTACTTCCTAGAACCATTCCGCCGAGTGTTCTGCCTTGCCCGTCGATAAACTTGGTGGCAGAGTGAGTAACTACATCGGCACCAAATTTTGCAGGGTTTTGTAAGTAAGGAGTAGTGAAACAGTTATCAACCACAAAAATAAGATTATGCGATTTGGATAGTTTCCCCGCCCATTCTAAATCAATGATATCGAGGGCAGGGTTAGAGGGCGTTTCAATAAAGAGAATTTTGGTGTTTTCTTGAATTGCCGATTCCCAAGTTTCGGGCTTATCAATATCTACATACGTATGCGAAATCCCCCAGCGGGGAAATACCTGTGTAACAATTTGATGGGTAGAACCAAAAAGCGAGCGCGAGGCTAACACATGGTCGCCCGATTGTAGGAACGATGCCATGCTTAAAAACATAGCAGACATCCCCGAAGCAGTGGCAATACCATCTTCAGTGCCTTCTAGCAGGCACATTTTTTCTATGAGTTCGTCGTTGTTTGGGTTTGAGTATCTGGAGTAGATATTACCCTCTGCCTCGTTGGTAAATAATGCCCTAGCGTGTTCGGCATCTTCAAAAACGAAGCTCGAAGTGGCAAAAATAGGAACGGAATGTTCTCGTTCGTCTGAACGCCCCATTTGGGCACGGATAGCGTTTGTTTCAAAGTTGTTGTATTTCTTTTGCATGAGTCGGAAATTATTAAGCACCAGTGCTATTTTAAATTGAGAATTATATGCTAATTTTCAAATAGCGATAGCAAATAAATGCACAGTTAATTATGAGTAACTACTTAATCGGTAAAGAAGATGTATTTGTATAGTTTAAAAACAAATATCAAA
>CAZFQW010000564.1:0-2900 GCA_964521225.1 uncultured Roseobacteraceae bacterium | reverse complement strand
ACAAAATACTAATTTCTACTTTTCATTGGACACTTTGTGGGGAGGGGAGAACACATATTCGAGCCATTAAGGACTTATTCTACTTTAAGAAAAAGCATCGAATTGCCCGAAAGTATTCATAAATATAGATATGGGAAAAATAAGCACACTCTCCCTCTAGCACAAAGTGCTAAGCGGAACGAATAGACTTTTGTAGTCATTAGCGAATCTTTGGTGTACCTTTACACCTATTAAATAACTCATTTATTTTGAAAAATTTCGAAGAATTAGGCATTAGTTCAGACTTTATAAAAGGACTTGCTGAATTAAATATTATTGAACCTACTGATATTCAGAAAAAGGTTATACCAGTATTGTTAGCTGGAACAACGGATATTGTAGCACAGGCACAAACAGGCACGGGAAAAACGGCGGCATACGGTCTCCCCTTGTTGGAGCAAATGGACGCCAACATAAAAGCTGTGCAGGGCTTAGTGCTCTGCCCTACGCGTGAATTAGCGCAGCAGGTAGCAAAGCAGTTGTTCAAGTTCACGAAGTACTCTACCAAAATTTTTACCGAAGCGGTATATGGTGGCGAACACATTGACCGCCAAATTCAGTCTTTGCAGCGCCCAACACAAATTGTTGTGGCTACGCCGGGCCGCTTAATCGATTTGGTAAACCGTAAGGCAGTTCATTTAAGCGCAATAAAAACTGTTGTGTTAGATGAAGCCGACGAAATGCTGAGTATGGGCTTTAAAAAGGAGTTGGATGAAATCTTGAGCTTTATTCCTGCCGTTGAAAACAAATGGTTGTTTTCAGCAACTATTCCCGAGGGAATTCAGGAAATGATCTCGAAACACTTGGCTAAAAATGCAAAACGCATTGAAGTAAGCCGAAAAGACACCATCAATAAAAATATTTTGCACCAATATGTGGTGTGCGACGACTCAGAGAAATTGTACGCCCTACAGCTATTCTTAAAATCAGAGCATGAAAACCGAGGGGTGATTTTTTGCAAAACAAAGGCAGCAGCAAAAACCCTTTCCCAACAATTAATTGCCAAGAACATTGCTACCGATGCAATTCATGGCGATTTACTCCAGAAAGAACGCGATAAAGTAATGCGCGCATTTAAGAATGAAACGCTGCGTGTGCTTGTTGCTACAGATGTTGCTGCACGTGGAATTGACATCTCTGGACTAACATTCGTTGCACACTACCAACTCCCAGAAAGCGATGAGTACTACACACACCGTAGTGGAAGAACTGCACGTGCCGGGAAAGAAGGTGTTTCTATGTGTTTCGTAAATACCTTTGAGGTTAAAACTTTGCGAAACTACGAACGCACCTTAGGCATTAAATTTCGGCAAATAAAAGAGGTGCGTTAGTCTTCCTTGCCCCGAGTCGGTATTTCTTTGCTTCTAGTTGGTTTATAGCCTGAAATAACAGGAGGTCTTTTAGAGGCTAATTTTATCTGTAGTATTAGTTTCTACAAGACCTTTTTTTTAAGCAGCAGTACTACACACCCACTTGCGAGCGAGTGAACTACTTGCAAATGGTATTTGATTCAGATAATCTTATAGAAAATACAAATCGGGGTTTATCACCTTCTTTTTTGAGCCTAAAGAATTAATTTTGGTGTTATTATGAGTTTGCGAAGAACCTAACAATAAAACCAGTAACCCTTATAGTTCTCTCCTTACGGTCGAGATGATAAAAAAATATGTTTTTGCTCAGTTTTTTTGGTTGCAATCGTATTCTTAACCCCTGATTTGCATTAGTACTCAAATAAGTTTTTGTTATTTCAAGCCGTACCAGTTAACCCAAACGCTTCTAAAACGCTCTTATTTAGTACAATTCTGCTTCCATGTTAATGGTTACTTCCGAATCGTTGCAAATCGTTTTTTGCAGCCCTTTACACCTTGCCATTTCATATTTATAGAAATAGTCTAGCGTATATAACTTACTTTGCTTGAACGAAGAGTCAGTATGGTTTAAGGCGGCTAACCCCATTTTTAACCATTGCCAGCCGATTACCACCGTACCAAATAAATCCATAAAGATGGTAGCATCTGCCAAATATCTTTCGTGGTTTCCTTTTGTAGCAAATGGCATTAAATGAGCAATGCACTGCTCTACTAGTTTTATGCTTTCGCCCAAGCTGATGGCATAGCCTTTTACCTCTTTTTGTTGCATGGCTAGCTTAATGGTAGCCGTCATTTCTTCGGCTAATAGATTAAGGGCTGCGCCATCTAGCATCGTTATTTTTCTGCCTAGTAAATCTAATGACTGAATCCCCGTAGTGCCTTCGTAAATCGAAATAATTCGGATATCACGGTAGTATTGTTGGAGGATAAAATCCATCATGTAGCCATAACCACCAAGCACCTGTAAGCCTGTATCTACCGCATTTTTTCCTGCTTCCGAAGGATAGGTTTTCACAATAGGATTTAAAATTTCTGAGAGCAAATGGTAATTATTTTTTACGTCGCCCTCTGAGGTGATATGCTTGTCTACATAATACGAACATTGTAGAATAAGGCTCAAACTTCCCTCTACAATTGCTTTTTGGTGCAACAGCATCCTTTTAACATCCGGATGATTAATAATTAGGGTTTGCTCTTCTTGTGGGTCTTTCTTACCTGTACTTTGTAGTTTTCTGCCTTGTGGTCGTTCTTTAGCATATTGTAGCGAAGCATAATAAGCCGCAGAAGCAATGCCTACGCCCATTCTTCCCGTAGCAATTCGTGCCTCATTCATTAGCTGAAACATATAGCTTAACCCTTTATTTGGCTGCCCTACTAAGTAACCCCTGCTTTCTCCGCTATCGCCAAATGCCAAATGGTTGGTACAATATCCTTTTTGTGTCTCGTCCTAAAATAGGTTTACACGAAAAAACGTGTAAACAAGATGATAAA
>CAZFQW010000563.1:0-2907 GCA_964521225.1 uncultured Roseobacteraceae bacterium | reverse complement strand
GGGCGAAATTTACAACATGGCAGATTATACCTACGATTTTGATGTGAACGGAACGCTGAATTTAGATATGATTGATAAAATTTATCCTTTGGAAGGAATGGCGTTGGCAGGTAAAATTAGAGGGAACATTCAGACCAAAGGAAAAATGTCGGATATTGAAGCAGAACGCTACGGTAACTTGCCTACTAGTGGTAAAGTAGAGGTGAACCAGCTCGTTTTCAAAAGTACCGACTTGCCACAGGGAATGAAAATCTCAACGGCTACGCTGTCATTCAACCCTAAAGACATGGTGCTAGAAAAGTTTGAAGGCTATTTGGGGAAAAGTGAAATGATACTTACAGGGCGACTTTCCAATTACATTGGGTATGCCCTGACTGAAAACAGCGTTTTGAAAGGAGTTATGGCGATGAATTCTAGCTACTTTGATGCAAACGAATGGATGGTTGAGGAAGAAACCACAACGCCCGATTCAGTAGCAGAAAACTATGAGGTAATCCCTATCCCCAAAAACCTAGATTTTGTGTTCGCCGCCACTATTGATAAGGTAACTTATACGAATATGGATTTGAACAATATGCAGGGCAAAGTTATCATGCGCAATGGCATCGTTACCTTAGAAAATGTTGCCTTCAACTCACTAGGAGGCCAGTTCGTTTCTAATGGGAAATACGATACTTCGGACCCTGCAAAGCCTGCCTTCGATTTCGACCTAGACATTAAAAATCTTTCTTTCCAGAAGTCATACAACACATTTAATACAATAAAGACTTTCGCTCCCCTTGCCCAAAATATTACGGGCGACTTTTCCACTAAATTTAAAATAGCAGGCTTGCTAGGGCAAGACATGCTGCCCATTATGCAAACCCTTACAGGAGGCGGGGATATTTCCGTTGTAGAGGCCGCTATTAAAGGCGTTACACTTTTGAATAAACTGAGTGAACAAACAAATATCAACGAACTGAACAATCCCCAACTGAAAGACATTCTCCTGAAAACGTCTTTTGAAAATGGGAAACTCAAAATAGCACCTTTCAATGTGAAAATTGGGGGATATACGGCGAATGTAAGCGGTACAACTTCTTTCACAGGGGAAATTGATTATAAGGTGGGGATGGATTTATCGGTCAGTAAGTTAGTGAACAACCAAATGGCCAGCCAGTACACTGCCCTCACGGGAGAAACTACAGTGCCGATGTTATTCAACATTGGGGGAAGCTATGGCACACCAACAGTAGCCCCTTCCCAAGACATGGTGAAGAATATTCAAGCAAAAGTGGCCAATAGTTTAAAGCAGAATGCCAAAAGCAAACTGCTCGATTTGCTAAGTGGCAACGATGCCAAAAGCGACTCCGCACAAGTGCAGCCCGACTCTACACTCCTTCCTTCGGATAGCACGAAAAACAGAGTTGATACAAACGTGCAAGTAGTGCAAGATTCTACGCTAAAAACTCAAGACGACGTGGTGAATGAGAAGCAAAAAGCATTGAAGGAAAATGCGGAAAAATTAAAAGGGCTATTCAACAAGAATAAGCCGAAAACCGATACAACGAAACGCAATTGAGTGGAGGGAATAAAAAAATGTACATAAGCCGGTATTAATTCTAAATCTTTTTTTTAGTTATACCAGCTTTTTTAACTCACGGCACTCTTACTTTATTTCTTTTTTTATTTTTATATAGCTATTTACACGAAGGAATAGGGTTTGAAATGTTTCTTCCATCTTAAATCAACTAACTTTACAGCACATTTAAACTTCAAATATAGGCATTCATGCAAAAAATTATATTGATACTCTTATTTTTTGGAATTACCTACACTGCATTTGGGCAAAATACAATTGCCGAAACGGCAGATGATCTATTGTTCAGAGAGGCACTCGCTTTATACGATAAATCGCAATTTACGGGTGCTTACCGTAGGTTTAATCGGTACATCAACAGTTCTAAATCGCAGAATAGAACAATCGAAGCTAAATTTTACGCTGCATTGTGCGCACTACTGCTCGAACACCCTGATGGCATCACCAAGTTAGCAAAACTAACACAGGAGCACCCAACTCATCTACAATCGAGGCAAGCCTATTACCAATTAGGGAACTATTATTACAACAAAAAAAACTATGCTAAAACTATTGAATATCTTGAAAAAGTTAGCATCACCAATGTAATAACCAACGAAGACATAAAAGCCTCTTTTCAGTTAGGCTATGCTTATTTCAACAAAAAAGCCTATCAGCGTGCGCTTCCCATCTTAAATGTAATTAAAGGCGGAAACCACGAATATGCAGAAATGGCTAGTTATTATGCAGGTTATATCGCTTTTAAACAAGGCGATACAGCCACAGCTCTTAAAGATTTGGACATTGCCAGTAGAGGAAGGGCTTTCAAAACAGAAAGTAATATTTTAAAAGCAACCATTTTTTTTCAGCAAAAAAAATACGACGATGTACTGTTTTTTGTGCAAGAACTCGAGAGTTTAGGCGACCCAATTCCCGAAGAGCTAAGCCTTTTAGCGGGGGAGTGTTACTTTAATAAAGACGACTACGAAAATGCAATCCGCTACATAGAACCTTATGTGAGGGCATATCCCAAGCAAACCAATCGAAGTATTAATTACAGGTTAGGTTACGCTTATTTTAAAGCAAACCAAAGAGACAAGGCAGTGAAATTTTTGAGTATAGCCGCCGATGGTGCCGACACCTTAGCACAAGTAGCAGGGTATCATTTAGGGATAAGCTACATTAGCACTGAAAAAAAACAACTAGCAATTGCCGCATTTGATAAATGCCGAAATCTTTCTTACGAACCTAGAATGCAAGAAAAAGGAGCTTATTATTACGTAAAAGTAAATTTTGATTTAGAGGATTTTAGCAAAACTATTGCAGGAGCCGATTTTTATGCCGAAAAA
>CAZFQW010000562.1:0-2913 GCA_964521225.1 uncultured Roseobacteraceae bacterium | reverse complement strand
TTTTTTCTTACCACAGAAACCCGTGCAGGCTTTGAACACTGCTACCGAGTAGCAGCCATTGAGCAAAACGGAAACGATGCCATCGCTTGGTCGAACCAAGTGTGTATTGTGTTACAGCACAACATCACCATAGCCAACGTATTTACCCCCAATGGCGATGGCTACAACGATACCTTCTTCGTCATCAAACTTGAAATGTATCCTGAAAATAGCTTTAGAGTGTACAACCGTTGGGGCGAAGAGGTCTATTCGCAAGAGGGCTACCGCAACGACTGGGACGGCAAAGCGAATGGGCAAGATTTACGAACAGGCACCTACTTCTTTGAACTTCAATTAAGAAGCGAACGAGCGAACCTGCCTGTGATTAAGGGCCCTGTTACTATTTTGAGGTGATGAAAAATGGCTCCTGTTTTTAATGAAGCTGTACTAACACAACCTCGGTCTGTCCCGGTCGGGCATGACCCCTGACCTGGGGTATATACACAAACAGCTCAAGAGCGTCATTCCGCTGCCACGGTGGCCAAAAATTCTGTAGCGGAGCAAAGAATTATCGCCCGGCGACCCGGTTGGAATCTGTCTGTTCGAGATAGAGTGCTTTTAATTAACAGATACTGAATAACTTCTCGCTGCGCTATGAAGTTTTCAGTATGACGGCATTGAAAAAAGATGTGTATATACCCTAGGTCAGGGGTCATGCCCGACCGGGACAGACCTTGGAGCAGGAAATAAATTAAATACTATTCAAATTTATTCACATAAAATATTTGCTATTTAAACGGGTGGGGGGATTTTTAGGAGAATTTATTATTTCTTAGTTTTAATCTCTACTAACCATAAAGCAAATTAGAAACCTTGCAATTGCTATTTTTTTAGCTTTTGCTGTAGTTGCAATTGTTAACTCTCAATCTGCTCCTCCTCCCGCAGGCATTTATGAACATTCATGCCATTTGACATCTGGAACAGGAAGAATTTTATGGAACGCTGGAAGTGGTGGTACTTGGGGAACAACAGCAGGATATGCAGTACAATCATATGATGCTGAGTTAGGGCAATGGGTTACTATTCACTCGGGTTATGGTGGTGATTCTATAGACCCAAACTGGTGTATTGTTGCATAAGCATTCCATGCATATCATTATTAATTTCAGAATAAATTTATACAAACAAATGAAAAAAATACATTTATTATTCTTAGTTATACCGCTTTGCATTTTCTCTACCTCTTGTTCTAATAAAGTAATTGACAATCAAAGTTCTGAAGCGGATAAAATTGCAGTGGATGCAAAGATTATTAACGACTATATCGCTAGTAACAAGGCTAATGGCAATTTTTCGGTAAGAGGTTATCTTTCTGATAAGCCCGATGAAGTGGAAAGCCGCCCAGCGGATGCTTATGTAAAGGAGGATTATATAGTTGGTTTCAATTTTTATGATTATGAAAGAGACCCTTCTAATTGGAGGGCTGTAGATAAAGAATGTAGGAAATATATTGCATCCCTTGAATATACTGCTTATACATACAGGCAAAGACATGGTGCTTCTGCAGCAATGCTAGATTTATACCTCCTCCGTGTAAATGATAATATTCGTACGAAGAATAATGATAGTGAAGAATTGAAAAGAGCTATAGCATATCACACAGAAAATCTAATTGCACTGAAAACATACGAGTCTGGAATTTTAGCGAAGAGTTTAAAACAATTAAAAGGGTTTTGGTCAGATGAAAAAATAGAAGAAATAAAAAAGTTCGGTTTAGCCCAATCAGAAAAATTTTCAGAACGTCGTAAAAGTCTACGATTCTTTGATGAAGATTTATTGGACGAAATTGAGTTTGGTGGCAAAAAGGCATTAAAGAAATTTTAATAAAATTCATCTATTAGTGTGAATTAGGGGTTAAAAAGATTCTTGCAACCTAAAAAACTGAGCAAAAACATATTTTTTTGTCATCTCGAGCGTAGGGAGAGAACTATAAGGTTTACTTGTCCTATTGTTAGATTCTTCGCAAGCTCAGAATGATACCAAAATTCATTCTTTAAGCTCAAAAAAAAGGTTATAAACCCTGATTCGCATTATTAAATAAAAAGTCCTCTCAACTTGTTCCTAACTGCTTTAAAAGATGGACTAGTTTTGTAGCCTAAAACAGAAAAACAAAACGAACGCCTAAAGGCAATTGCCAATCATCAATCACACAAAGTGCGTTCGCCCTTGGCAACCCTCATGGGTTTGGCAGAAGTACTTAAAACAGAAGGCGATGTAGAAGAAGCAAAAATGTTAATTGAAAAAATGAAGCCCCTCTTCAATAAGCTCGACACAATTATTAAAGAAACCGTTAAAAAAACGTACGATAGATAAAGGGTATTCTGTGTTGCAACTAACTCTTTTATTTTTACCCTAAATAAGCAACCTTATTTCTAAACATTTCGCAGGCTTTTTGCTTGAATCCGATATTTCCCGCCCCCATTTTCCAAATCCGTTATTTTTTGAAAATTTTGAGATATTTCAGACAAATTCTCAACAAAAACACTCGCCCCTTTGGGCTTGGTGAGCGGCCTATGCGATGAGCTAGACTTGGGCGTTTAACTTTGGAGTGGAGATTGAGACTCTTTATGACTTGGTGAGCGGCCTATGCGATGAGCTAGACTTGGGCAATCAAATAGGTACCCACATCCCTTCGGCAAGCGAGGGCATCCTTTGTAAAACTTTGATTATCGAAGGACTTGGATTCTTAGAACGAAGGCGCTATATGGTCAGCTCCTTTTTTGAGAGCAAACCAACCGAACTGTTATTGGAAGAAGGCATACAATCAATGACAAGGTCTTGCCCAGCACAATGAAACCTTACCCAACCAATTGGGCAAACCGATTAAGAACCCTGCGGTAAGATGTTTTTTTGAACTGTTCATAGGAGTACATG
>CAZFQW010000561.1:0-2926 GCA_964521225.1 uncultured Roseobacteraceae bacterium | reverse complement strand
ACGAATTACCACCATAAAACACCGAATTATGGCGGGTTCGCAACACATGCTTCGGGTAGATTCTGAGGTTACTCACCCCGTTTCTAAAAGCGACTCTGAAAAGCTATTTCAAAAAATACAAGCACTTATTCCTAAAGTGGATGTTATCATCTTTGAAGATTATGACAAGGGTGTCTTAACAGATGTACTCATTCAGCAAATCATTATAGAGGCAAATAAGAAAGAGGTCCCAACGGTGGTTGACCCCAAAAAGCGCAATTTTTTATCGTATAGAAATTGCACATTATTTAAACCCAATTTAAAAGAATTAAAGGAAGGTGCACAGGTAGAAGCTTCGGGAAGCGACACCGACACTATCCATAAAGGCATTGAAAAATTACACGAGCTTATGCCCTTTAACAATGCTATGGTTACGCTATCGGAACATGGAGTGTATATTACGAACAGAACAGAAAAATATCATATCTCCGCCCACAAAAGAGAAATAACCGATGTTTCGGGAGCTGGCGATACCGTAATTAGCATTGCTGCTTTGTGTGTGGCAGGTAAGCTTACCCTAGAACAAATTGCCAATATTTCAAACTTAGGAGGGGGGCTTGTTTGCGAATCGTTAGGGGTAGTTCCTATTGATAGGAAGAAACTTTTTGAAGAGACGGAGAAGATTTATAAACAGCTATAAAAACGCTTTTCAGAAAACGCCTGCCAGGGTCTGAAGACCCCGTTATTGCTAACAAAGTGAATCGGGGCGCAAATACGGCAATCTGTATCTATGGCTAAATAGTAACAGATTGCCGCGCTCCTTTCGTCGCCCACAATGACGTGGCTACTTATTTATAAGTAAGCGGAAACTTCTTTTTTGAAGTTTTCAATAAACTCGCTTACAAGCATACTCCCTAAGTCGCCTTCTCCTTTTTTGCGAACCGATATTGACTTTTCTTCTTGCTCCTTCTCTCCTACAATGAGCATGAAAGGCGTTTTTTGAACTTCCGCATCTCTAATTTTTCTACCGATTTTCTCGTCGCGTTGGTCCACAAAGCCCCGCATTCCTGCTTCTTGCAATTCCAAAGAAAGCGTTTCGGCATAGTTATGATATTTTTCAGAAATTGGAAGGATGGCAAATTGATCAGGCGATAACCAAAGTGGGAAATTGCCAGCGCAGTGTTCAATCAAAATGGCAACGAACCTTTCCAAAGAACCAAAAGGCGCTCGGTGAATCATCACAGGGCGGTGCTTTTGGTTGTCGGCTCCCACATACGTTAAGTCGAAACGCTGAGGAAGCTGATAATCGACCTGAATGGTTCCCAACTGCCAGCTTCTTCCTAAAGCATCGCGCACCATAAAATCGAGTTTAGGACCGTAAAATGCGGCTTCGCCTGTTTCCACAGTAGTAACTAGCTTCTTTTCATCGGCAGCTTCTTGGATTTCCCTCTCGGCTCTCTCCCATTGTTCATCTTCTCCAATGTACTTTTGCTTGTTTTCAGGGTCTCGAAGCGAAACCTGAGCGGTATAATTTTCAAATCCTAAGGCATTAAACACATATAATACAAGGTCAATCACTTTCTTAAATTCTTCCTTCACTTGGTCGGGACGGCAGAAAATATGCGCATCGTCTTGTGTAAAGCCTCTTACCCGAGTCAACCCATGTAACTCGCCATGTTGCTCGTAGCGGTAGACCGTACCAAATTCTGCAAACCGAACGGGTAATTCTCTGTAAGACCGCGGGCGAGCATTGTACATTTCGCAGTGGTGCGGGCAGTTCATTGGCTTCAATAAAAATTCTTCTCCCTCGTGAGGTGTTTTTATAGGTTGGAATGAATCCTCTCCGTATTTTTCGTAGTGTCCCGAAGTTACATAAAGTGCTTTACTACCAATGTGAGGCGAAACTACTGGCTGATACCCTGCTCTTACCTGCGCTTTTCGCAAAAATGCTTCTAAGCGTTCTCGAAGAATTGTTCCTTTAGGCAACCAAAGCGGCAGACCCATTCCTACTTTTTCCGAAAACATGAACAATTCTAACTCTTTCCCAAGTTTTCTGTGGTCTCGCTTTTTAGCTTCTTCAAGTAGCTCTAAATATTCCTTTAACTCTTTTGCTTTAGGAAATGTAACTCCATAAATACGCGTCATCATGTTGTTTTTCTCGTCGCCTCTCCAGTATGCGCCTGCAACATTCATCAATTTAACTGCTTTGATAAAGCCAGTATGAGGGAGGTGAGGTCCACGACATAAATCGGTAAACGCCCCTTGCTTATAGAACGTGATTTCTCCATCTGTTAAACCCTCAATAAGCTCTAACTTATATTCATCGCCTTTTTCTTGGAAATAATGAGTTGCATCTGCTTTGCTTACTTCTTCTCGCTGATATTCGTTTTTTGCTTTTGCTAGCACCAGCATTTTTGCTTCTATTTTCTCAAAATCATCCGAAGAAAAACTGTGTTCACCAAAATCGACGTCGTAATAAAACCCATTTTCGATGGAAGGACCTATTCCTAGCTTAACCCCAGGGTATAATACTTCTAAAGCTTCCGCCATTAAGTGCGCCGAAGAATGCCAAAAGGTTGACTTCCCCTCGGTATCGTTCCAAGTAAGTAATACAAGCTTTGCATCGGTATGAATGGAACGGTTTGCGTCCCAAACTTCCCCATTTACTTTGGCTGCCAACACATTTCTTGCAAGCCCTTCGCTGATGCTTTTAGCAATATCGAGACTTGAAACTCCAGCTTCGTACTGCCTTACTGAACCGTCGGGCAATGTTATGTTAATCATGTGTAATAATTATTGAAAGTGTAACATCTTCCTTCCCTTACGAATGGGAGGAATTAATTTTAAGATGGCAAATTTGACTATTTTTGCATTAGATTAAAAGCTTTATTTAGTTTTGAGTGATGAATCAAAAATGCTTTATTAGGCAAGTAACCAAATATCAAAG
>CAZFQW010000560.1:0-2943 GCA_964521225.1 uncultured Roseobacteraceae bacterium | reverse complement strand
CCTCCGACAACTACAGAGTATCTTTTACCGTTACAGCGCAAGACGCCGGGAAAACCATTACACTAGAATTTGTTGTTACAGACAAAAAGGAGCGTACCAATAGCCCCGCTATTTACTCTTTAACCGTTGAAACCGCTACCGAAGAGCTTTCAGAAGTTACTTTAGGTAGTTATAATAACAGTTCGTCGGGAAGCTTTTTCGATTTAAGTGCAAAAGAAGTTCGAAATATTTCTTTTGCAAATAGTAATTCATCTCAGATAGATTTTGCCTATTCTTGGGGTACGGGTAGCGATGCTAATATTTTCGCTCTTTCAGACCCAATTGCCGATAATTTCTTTGGTACAAATACTAATAATTGGAGTAACCTAAAAAATACGCAGTTCAAAAAGTTATCGGCTACAGAGGGTGTTTCGCTATACAATAGTGCTGCTACCGAAACAGAAATTAAAGGCTATTACGATAACGCCACAGGCGATGCTGCAAGCAGATTGACTCAGTTAGTAGCTAATGACGTTTTCGTTATTAAAATTGATAACGGAAGTGTTACCGAAGGTTTTTTCATTGCAAAAGTAAACAGTGTGAACACCGGAAATGCAGGCTCAATTTCTCTTGCGATCAAAGGTATTTTCTAGATTTTCTATTTTCTTTTAACAAAACGTCTTACTCTAAAAGGTAAGGCGTTTTTTTATTTCTGAAAAAACAGCGTAATAATTGAGTATTTATTCAAAATATTTAAAATGCATGATAAATAAATGATACCTAACTTCGTTTGAGTACTTATTTCTGTCCGCTTACTTAATTAGGAGCGGAAAATAAATAAATCATCTTTCTCTTTTATTTCTTTCGGTCGGCGTTCCGATTTGCCTATACTTCCAGTTCCACTGCGGGTTGGAAATACTCGCCATCGCCCTGCTATGCTTGCACGAAAGAAACTTGTTCACCAGTAACATACAGGTTCCTTCACTGCATTCGGAATATCATTTATTATTTAGATAAAAATTCACGTTAAATATGAGAGCATAAAATTAATTTCCTTGTATTTAAATCTTTTTTTCAATGATGTATCTCGGTCTTTTCTTAACCTCTTGGTAAATTTTACCTAAATACTCCCCTATTACTCCCAAGGAAATCATTTGGATACCTCCAAAAACCGAAATGGGCAATACAATAGAAGACCATCCGGGTACTGCCTTTCCTACCCAATAAGTATAAACAATCCATCCTCCAAATAAACAAGAAAGCAGAAAAGTAAAAACACCCACATAAAGAATTAAACGCATAGGATAGATAGAAAAAGAGGCAATGCCGTCCCACGCAAAAGCTGCCATCTTTTTTAATGGGTATTTTGTTTCTCCATATGCGCGAGCTTTGCGTTCATATTCAACCGTAGCCGTGGGGAAACCTAAGGAAGGGAAAATTCCACGCAAAAAAAGGTTGCGTTCTTCAAATTGAGAGAGTTCTTGTAACACTGTATTGCTTACCAAGCGGAAGTCGGCATGTTGTAACTGAATTGGTACTTTTAACCAACGCATTATCTTATAAAAAGCGTGTGCCGTTGTTTTTTTAAACAATGAGTCTTGGTTTCGTTGAGAGCGAATAGCATATACAATTTCGGCACCTTGATGGTACGCTGCTAACATTTTAGGAATTACCATGGGGTCATCCTGTAAATCGGCATCTAGGGTTATGTAAAAATCAAACTGATTTTTTGTCTCGAGCATGCCCGCTAGTAGTGCATTTTGATGCCCAAAATTTCTGGAAAGTTTTATTCCCTCTACAAAATCGTGCTCGGTACAAAGTTGGGTGATATACGCCCAGGTTGTATCTCTGCTACCATCGTCAACAAATAAAAGTTTGCTACCTGCTGCTATTTTATTAGATACTATTAAATCGCTAAAGAGCACTTGCAAAACAGCGAAAGTATTTGGCAAAGCTGCCTCTTCGTTAAAGCAAGGTACAATTAGTACAATTTTATTTCCCATATAAGCACAACGGAAAAATTCTTATTTTATATTGCCTTACAAGGCATTTTCATAAAAATATCTCCTCCTGAAATACGTTATTTTTTGTCGACTTCTTTCAGGAGAAGATTTTCAAGTAGCCGCCAAAGACGTCGTCCTTTCTTCGGGTTTTAACTTTAGAGCACAGAACGGAAAAGAGTTTATTGCAGAGGTATGGAAGGGAACGATAGATAATATCGTAGTAACCAACGATGAAAACCTCAGCCTAGGAGCGCTCTATGGTATGAACTTAGACTATGAGCAGCCTGAAGCTAGTCAGGCTATTCCCCTGAAAGTCAATCGCAATAACCCCAATTGGGGATACGATATTTCCGTTTCTGCTTACGACAACAACGGCGCAACCAACATGCGAGTAGGTAAAGCAGCAACAGCACCCGAAGCCCAGAAAAACCCTAACTTCAACCTAAATACGCCAGCACTTTCTACCGAAGCCATCATTGGCCCGGAAGGACAAATGAGAGGCAACCCCAAGTCAAACTCAATTTCTTGAGTATTTTCAACTTCTTAAAGAAGAAGAAAACGCAAGGAAATACCCACCTAGACCAAGTCTCCGGCAACCAACCCCAAGGCATCAATGACATTTATTTGGTGGCGGAGTTGTTCGATGCGCAAAGCCAGTCGCTTGGCAGAATTACTCAACAAGCTAGTAGCAATGGAAACCGCAAGCTATTAAACATTACCCTCCGAAATGCTGACATTGATGCCTTGGGCATCCCAAATACTTTGGAGCAAATGTACCTCGTTGTAAGCATAGCCAACACCGGAACAGAAGTAGTTTATAGTGCTAGAGTAACAGGCTTTCGCCAATGTTGGTGTGACACCAACATTGGCGAAAAATGGCATCATATTTTTTGTAGTCATGGCTTATTTTAGAGCATGTTTAAAAATTTAATTTCTTAAAAACGAATTATCATAAAATAAT
>CAZFQW010000559.1:0-2964 GCA_964521225.1 uncultured Roseobacteraceae bacterium | reverse complement strand
GCAAAAGAAGAAGCAAAAGCAGCTTTTATGCAACAAGAAGGTGTCAACGAAATTGATTTCCGTTTTCAACAACCCGAAGAGGTAGAAGCGTTTTACGGTTTATACAAGCAGGTAAAAGAAAATCGCAAAAAGCATTACGAAAATCTTACGAAAGAGAGGGAAAACAATTTAGCCCAAAAAAATAAAATCGTTGAAGCCATTAAAAGCATTAGCGATAAAGTAGAAGAGAAAGGCAGCCTTGCCAAAATAAAAGAACTACAGAAGGAATGGAAGAAGATTGGTTCTGTACCAAGATCCGAAGCCGACAACCTTTATAAAACATACAATGCCTTACTAGATTTATTCTACGATAATAAGAGTATAGAATACGATTTAAAAGAGCTAGATCGCAAGAAAAACCTAGAAGCAAAACTAGCCCTTTGCGAAAGAGCCGAAGAGCTACTACTCAATACCGAAAATATTAATGAAGCTGTACGCGCTCTCAATCTGCTTCATGACGACTTTAAAGCAATTGGCCCCGTACCTCAAGAAGAACAAGAAAATGTTTGGAAAAGATTTAAGGTTGCCTCAGACGAGTTGTATCAGCGTAAGCGAATAATTGCCGACGAGTTTAAAAAACAGCTTGAAGGCAATATGCAGCTTAAGCAGCAATTATGCCTTGAGGTTGAGCCTTTCTTAAGCTTTGAGTCTGATAGAATTAAAGAATGGAATGCAAAAACAAAAGAGTTGCTTGCAATTCAGGAAAAGTGGGAAAAAGTTGGTGCATTGCCTCGCGAAGTAGCAAAAGACATTAATAAACAGTTCTGGGGTAATTTCAAGCAGTTTTTTGCCAATAAATCTAAGTTTTTTGAAACACTCGAACAGCAACGTGCCGAAAATTTAAAGCTGAAAGAAGCCTTAGTGGAAAAAGCCCAAGCCTTAAAGGAAAGTAAAGATTGGGCTGAAACTGCCGAACAACTAAAGGAACTTCAGCAAGAGTGGAGAAAAGTAGGCCCAGTGCCAGAAGCACACAGAGATAGTGTATATGCTAAATTTAAAGCGGCTTGCGATGAGTTCTTCAACAGAAAAAGAAACAGAAGAGCAGAACAAGACAAAGAATTTACAGAAAATCTTAAGCTTAAGCTTGCCGTTTGCAAAGAAATAGAAACCCTTGCAGGCACAAAAGAAGCTTCAATTGAAAAATTTGAAGCAGCATTTAAGAAGTACTTTGAAGTTGGTTTTGTTCCTAGAAAAGACATTAACGCTGTACTAGAAAAACTGCTAACAGCAATAGATAAGTTTTTCGAAGGTTTTGGTGGTTTAACCGAAGAAGAGCTTGAGCAAAAGAAAGTAGAGTACAAGAGTGAGGTTCTTAAGAGTGTTCCAAATGCTTCGAGAAAACTCGAAAAACAAGAGATGGCTATTAGGAATAAAATTCAAAGCAAAGAAAATGACATTGCTCTATGGCAAAACAACTTACAGTTTTTCGCTAACTCTAAAACTGCCGATAAACTAAGAGAGGAGTTCAACGAGAAAATCGAAAAAGCGCAAAAAAGTATTGGTGCTCTCAAAAATCAGTTACGCATTTTAAGGAGCATTAACGATAATGCATAATCTATAAGCTCTACAAAAGCACAAAAGCTAAAAGGAGTTACAAAATTAATATTGTAACTCCTTTTTTGTTTCGCTCCGCTAGCGCGTTAGCTCTTCAATAATTTTTTTGGGAGGGTACTCTGAACTTAAAACAGTTCTATCTGCCATGTCAAAATTTTCGAATTCAAACCCTGAGGAAACAGTACAACTCACCAAAGAGTAAGCACCATTCGCTTCAGATTTTAAAGCAAACCAATTACCTGCCCGCATAAAAATTCGGAAATTACCTACTCTTAAGTTCATGAACTTTTAAAATCCCTTTTTCTTCAATTTCAGAAACCTCTAGTGTATCTCTTACATAAAAATGCCAAAGTTCATCGGATGTAATTTTATGAAATACAGAAAAATATTTTGCCTCTAATAAGAAGTAAATAGCCGTAGAAGCGTGCCGTTAACTATATTCTGCCATAAATTTTCCTTTACTGCGATAGGTTTCTCGGTAAAAACCACCTTCCGAATGGGCAACTAACGAGCCCTTTTCTACCCCATATTCTATTGAATTCCGCATCATAATAGAGTGTTTTCTTTCGTAATTTCTTAAAGTATTGATAGCCCACATTTTGTATTCAAAAAAGTAGTACATATTTTTGCACTTCTTTTAAGGAAATGAAGCTTTTAGGCTTCATTAAATTTATTTATATAACTGATTTTCTTCATTTTAATTAAAATCGCAAGAGTTGGATACTTTAAGTTATAAGACCATTTCTGCAAACAGTGAGACTGCAGGCAAGGAATGGCTAATCGTAGATGCGAGTGATCTTGTGCTCGGACGAATGGCAAGTGATATTGCCAAGATACTTCGTGGAAAGCACAAGCCAAATTTTACCACACACGTAGATTGCGGTGACAATGTAGTTGTTATCAACGCCGAAAAAGTAAGATTAACCGGTAATAAATTTACCGATAAACGCTATGTGCGCCATACGGGTTATCCGGGTGGGCAGCGTCTTACATCTCCAAAAGAAGTTTTAGCGAAATATCCAGAACGCCTAATAGAAATGGCTGTAAGAGGGATGTTGCCTAAAAACCGTTTAGGTAAAAAAGTTTTCAAAAACTTATTTATTTACACTGGCTCGAAGCACCCACACGATGCACAACAGCCTAAAGAAATTAAATTATAATGGAGAGAATAAATAAACTAGGACGTAGAAAAACCTCTGTTGCAAGAATTTACATGCAACAAGGTGAAGGAAAAATAACCATTAACGGTCGTACTATCGAAAATTACTTTCCGTCTCCTATCTTAAGAATTATTGTAAATCAACCTTTAGAGTTGTGTGGAGAAGGCCAAAAATACGACATCATTGCTAATGTATATGGTGGGGGTACTAC
>CAZFQW010000558.1:2062-2976 GCA_964521225.1 uncultured Roseobacteraceae bacterium | reverse complement strand
TTACCAGCGTGCAACTCGAACAAACTTTTGAGCCGCTTTCCTCAGTTAAAATCGAAGAAAGTGCTAAAGCATTTATAGTAGGATTAAGAAACTACCAAGGCCAGCAGGTGCTATCGGTATTCAATAGATTGAGAGGAAGGGGGGCAGCAATTATTCAGCAAGCAGCAACTAGGCTATTTTATAGCAGAAGCAGAGGTATTTTACTAGCTAAAACATTAAATAATACAAGTGTCGATTTGCGCTCTGCCAATAGCCGTTTGCTCGACCTGAAAGAAGCCGTGAATATAGCTCCTAATCTGTTGTATTCTATTCCGCCTTATTACCATACCCTATTTAGCAACAAGTCGAATATTGGTAAAGATTTTTGGGTTTCCAGACAAGCCGAAGAAAGCATTTTTAGTAAAGCACTTCAAAGGTATAAAGCAGGCTACTCCGGGGGGATTTTACTACTTGGCGATAGAAATATCGGGAAAACAGCTTTTTGTAAATATGCCCTAGAACGCTATGTAAAAAAAGGGCAAATCTTTTCGGTTTTCCCTCCTTTACAGGGGACTGCAACCAAAGAGGGCTTTACGCAGGCACTGAGAAAAGTAACCTTTAAAAAGGGAAATGCTTCAAATGTCTTGGCGAATTTACCTTCGGGAAGCGTGCTAGCAATACACGACCTGGAACTCTTTTGGGAACGCACCGAAAACGGCATGGAAGTTATCCATTTACTAAAACAATTGATTGATGAATTTAGCAAGCATATTTTATTTGTAATTAATACGAACCCGCATACCTACCGACTGATTAATCAGTCTACTGTCTTGGGCGAAAACTTTATTGAGGTAATTAATTTTAAGCCATTCGATGCCGAAAAATTGAAAAACCTAATTATGGTACGCCACCGTTCGAGCGGACTTTCTTTGCAC
>CAZFQW010000558.1:0-2052 GCA_964521225.1 uncultured Roseobacteraceae bacterium | reverse complement strand
ATCAGATAAGCCTCAACTTAACGAAGTACAACTCGCACAGCTTTTCAACAACTACTTCGACTACAGCGAAGGCAACCCAGGTACTGCTCTTAATGGTTGGTTAGCACACATTATTAAGGTAGCGAATAATCATCTTATTGTAGAAAAACCCGAATACCCATCTCTTTCAGGATTAAAAGACCTCAACGAAGAATGGACAATGCTGCTTACTCAATTTGTGTTGCACAAAAGGCTTAACCTCGAGAAAATAGGGAAGGTTTGCCAATGGAAAACAGCCAAAACAAAGTCGATGATACTGGCTATGAGCCGTGCGGGAATAATTACTGAAAAGTCGCCTGGGATTTACCAAATAGATCCATGCATGCATCCGTTCGCTGTGAAAGCTTTAATAGAAAAAGAAGTATTAGTATGAATTGGCAAGAGCTAAAAAGCAAAGCGTTCAGTTGGCTTCCAAAAAAAGTAGAAAAGCCGCTTGCTGCCGAGGAAAACACCTCAAAGGCCGTGCAATATAGTTTTGATTTCCCTTTAGAAGACGCTAAAAAAATAGATTCGGCAGCCATTACTCGGTTAATCACGCTCAATCCGTGGAGTGCCGTAGGCAGCAAACCAGTAGTAGCCATTGCGGCAACCGAAAAAGGGAGGAAAGAGTTACAAGTTCGGTTCAAAGCCATAAGTAAAAGTAAGGCAAAGCTGATAGAGGAAAATATTATTGCTTATTTGGAGGGTGTTTTTAATCCTGAAAAAACAAGTGAATAAAAGCTCTAAATTAAGTACCGAACCATAATAAAACGTGTATTCGTCATTCCAAAAATTTGCGACGGCAGGAGTAAATTATTTGGAATCTGTTAATTAGGAGATTCCGTTTCAGCCTTTTCGCACGTATCCTAACTGCAACGGAATGAAGGTTCTTTTATGGATGCTTACTTAATTAGCTGCAAAAAAACACCGTCAATGAAGTCTATAACTATCGTTGACGGTATTATTACAAAAGCTTGTGTCTTTTATCCCTCAAACTCCTCTAATTCCTTTAACTCTCGATTAAACCCTCCTGATAGAATAGGAAAACGGCACCACGTTTTAGGGTCGAGGTTTTTATCGTCTAAGTGGAAAGACGGCGCATAGCGTTCACGTTTCCACTGGTTTCTGCACCAAAGCCTAAAAAACCTTGTAGTCCATCCTTTGAGCTGTTCTTGGGTATACTGCGGGTATTGCATTTTCAACAATCGGTAGCACTCAATGGGCATTTTTTTATCGCGAATTGCCGCTTCTTCAATAGAATCGAGCAAGTCGTAGGGCATCAAATCATCTTCATCGGTTTGTTTCGATTCCTGCGGGCGCAATTCTGCTGTGGGCTGCTGCACATTCACCGCATTTAAGGCAGGGATAGTGATGGCATTATCCACTCCTTTCGTTTCAAGCCACCTTAGCCATTTGCGCAAAAACGCCTTGTCAATTCCTGCAATTGGGCTTAAGCCCCCGCTGGTATCGCCATCCATGGTGGCATATCCTACGGCAGCTTCTGAGCGGTTGCTCGTAGAAAGTAAAAGTGCGCCTCTAATATTTGCCACCATCCATACACTTGGGGCACGAACCCTCGCTTGTATATTTTGTAGGGCGATGTCGTCTTGCTCCCAGGTGAGTTTCCGTTCTAAACTTTTTTCAATAATCCCTTTGTATCCTTTAAAAATATCGTTGACATCGAACTCATAAAAAGTAGCATTTATCGCTTCTGCCAAATCTCTGGCAGCATTTAAAGTTACTTTACCGCTATTTTCGGTGGGTTGGTAAGCGGTGGTAATCATTTCCTTGGCAATGGCTTCGGCAGTATCTAACGCTTGAATGGCTTTGAAGTAGTGTAGCTTCTTTTTAAAGGCTTCTAGTCCTATGTTTTCAATGCCTAGAACAATCATTAAATAGCAGCAACTCACAATGGCAGAGGAATCGGCTCCTCCGGAAAGGGAAACCACAAAGCCTTTTGAAAAGCTCTTGCGCATATAGTCGTACAATCCAAGGGCAAGCACTCTCGAAAACTCTTCTTCTTGTAAAGTGTCG
>CAZFQW010000557.1:0-2995 GCA_964521225.1 uncultured Roseobacteraceae bacterium | reverse complement strand
AGAACTATTGGCCAACATTACCACCTCGTCGATAATGAGTTTGCCCACATAAAGCATTGAAAGCGGTATAGTAGCGCTAACTAAGCGGAGGAATATATTTCCGATGGTCATGGAAGCACTCGTTTCCCATATTAATTTAAAAAAACGAGGGAGGTTTTTTAATGCACCAAACTGCTCGGTCCACGAAGGACTTTCTTTTTCTGCCATATTTTATTTAAAAGGATAGCTTTCTTTTTTTGAGGATACAATGTACCCCTTTTAGAAAGGAAGTTTCTCAACATCAACATTTCCTCCTGTAAGAATGATTCCTACCTTCTTATCTTTAAATTTTTCTGGTTGTTGTAGAACAGCAGCGAAAGGGACAGCACACGAAGGTTCAATAATTATTTTCATCCTTTCCCAAATCAAGCGCATAGCATTTATGATTTCCTCTTCACTTACTGTAATAATTTCTTCTACTAAAGATTTGATGATAGGAAAAGTTTTTTCTCCAAGGTTTGTTTTTAACCCGTCAGCAATTGTATTCAAAGAACTATTTTTTTGTATAACCCCTAATTGCATAGAGCGGAAGGCGTCGTCTACCTCTTTGGGTTCTGCTCCAATTACTCTGGTATTTGGCGAAAAATAATAGGTACTTAAAGCCGTACCACTTAGTAACCCACCACCACCAACAGGAGCCATAATAATATCTAAATCGTCCGTATCTTCTATAAGTTCTTTTGCGCAGGTAGCTTGCCCGGCAATTACATCGTAATTATCAAAAGGATGAATGAACGTTGCCCCTGTTTTTTGAACCACTTCATTCAGTTTAGTCTCCCTAGACTCGATATTAGCTTTACTTTCTATAATTTCTGCGCCATAGCCTTCCACAGCTATTTTTTTTATTTTAGGAGAAGTATCGGGCATTACAATCCAGGCCTGCATCCCAAGGCTTTGTGCCGTTGAAGCAATTGCTTGCGCATGGTTGCCTGATGAATGTGTGGCAACGCCTCTTTGTTTTTCTTCTTCGCTTAAATTGCTGAGGGCATTCACGGCACCTCTAATTTTAAAAGCACCAATTTTTTGAAAGTTCTCGCACTTAAAAAACAAGCGAGCACCTGAAATTTGATCAAGACTGTTAGAAGTTAAAATGGGCGTGCGGTGCACCATAGGCCGAATAGTATCATGTGCTTTTTCTATTTGGGCAATGGCAAGCGGAAGGGTATTTTTAGAGTTTATCATTGCGGTTTCAATTTTATAAAGAAAATTAGGCATAAGTTTGATAAAAATATTGAGAAAACTAATGAATATATAATCGTAAAACTTTCTACCTTTGCGCCTGTAAAAATAAAGGTCTGTTTAAATCGGTATTTAATTTATTGATTTAGAAGAGAATAAATTTTTGAATAGGACTCCAATTCTTTTAAAACAACATATATAATGTCTGCTGTAAAAATATTTGCTGGTTCAGGTACAAAAAATCTAGCTCAAAAAATAGCACATTGCTATGGAAAAGAATTAGGAGAGTTAACTATTCAGCGGTTTAGCGATGGGGAAATGTCGCCTTATTTTAACGAGTCAATTAGAGGGAACGAAGTGTTTCTTATCCAATCGACCATGCCGCCATCAGAAAACTTGATGGAGTTACTTTTAATGATAGATGCTGCTAAAAGAGCTTCTGCCAATACGGTAACGGTGTTGATGCCCTATTTTGGGTATGCAAGGCAAGACCGAAAAGATAAGCCACGGGTAGCAATAGGAGCAAAGCTAGTTGCCAATTTATTGGTGGCGGCAGGTGCTTCAAGAGTAGTTACTTGCGAATTACACGCAGGGCAAATTCAAGGATTTTTTGATATTCCTGTAGTTCATTTGCAGAGTTCGGCAATCTTTGTCCCGTATCTTCAATCGCTTAATCTCGATAATTTTATTTTTGCAGCGCCAGACGTGGGAGGAGTTAGCCGTGCGAGGGCTTATGCAAAGTTCTTTAAAACCGATATGGTTATTTGCGATAAGCACCGAACAAGAGCCAACGAAATTGCTTCAATGCAATTAATAGGAGATGTAACAGGGATGCACGTTATATTAGTAGACGATTTAATTGATACTGCTGGTACTATGTGTAATGCTGCTCAAATGCTTATGGATAAAGGGGCATTGAGTGTTCGTGCAATTTGTACGCACGGAGTGTTGTCTGGTGCCGCCTACGATAGAATTGAAAAGTCGGTAATGGAAGAAGTAGTAATTACAGACTCTATACCGCCGGAAAAACAACTCTCAAAAATTAGAGTGCTTACCGTAGCAGATTTATTTGCCAAAGCGGTTCGTAAGATTCACGACCATGAATCTATCAGTTCTCTCTTTATTTAGCCATCATGTTTTGGGATGGGAGGGCAAAGTGCTCTTAAGTACCAAAATTTTATACATGTTTTACTAGTTAATTTTATTTAATGAAAACACTTGAAATGATTGGATACAAGCGTGAGTCGCTTGGGTCTAAAAGCTCTAAACAGTTAAGAGGCGAAGGCAATGTGCCTTGCGTTCTTTATGGAGGAAAGGAAAATGTACACTTTTATTCTCCTATGATTCTTTTTAGAGATTTAATTTATACCCCAGAGGTTCAGTTTGTAAATATGGACATTGAAGGAACGGAGTATAAGTGTATTTTACAAGATGTACAATTTCACCCAGTAAGTGAAGTTCTCTTGCATGCAGATTTCTTAATGCTTCACGATGATAGAGAAGTAAAAATAGAAATTCCCGTAGCATTTGAAGGCACATCTCCAGGGTTACAGAAAGGTGGTAAATTGGTTACTAAGCTCCGTAAAATTAAAGTGAGTGGTTTACCAGATAGTATCCCTGATAAAATCATGGCAAGCATTGAAGGCTTAGAATTAGGAAAGTCAGTTAAAGTTGGAAGTATTAAAGCCGAAAACTTTACTATCCTGAATAATCCTTTAATTACTGTAGCTTCTATAGAAATACCAAGAGCGCTACGTTCTGCACAAGCAAAAGCAGG
>CAZFQW010000556.1:0-2995 GCA_964521225.1 uncultured Roseobacteraceae bacterium | reverse complement strand
CTAGGGCGATTATCCGAAAACCTACTATTTTAATTTTAGACGACTGCCTTTCTGCCGTAGACACCAAAACAGAAAATGCAATTCTCAATAGCTTAAATGCTATTATGGAAAACAGAACCTCTATCATTATTTCACACAGAATTTCATCGGCTAAACTGGCAGATAAAATTGTGCTATTAAATCAAGGGGAAATTGTAGAAAGTGGAACGCACGATACGCTCATAGCAAAAAATGGAATGTACAAAGAACTGTACGAGCAACAACTAAAAAGCGAAGAAGAAATAGAGTTATAAGAGCTGATACTAGCGATTAAGCCATTGCCAGTAACCGCTGGTGTATTTCTAGCACTTTTGGGATAATAAGGGCGGTGCCATCATTTTGAATAAAGCTATTGGCAAGGGTTTGCTTTTCGGTTTCAGGCATTTGTTTTTCTATAATAGCAGTCACTTGTTCTATTGTGCGGTGTTTATCTCTTTTTAATACTCTTCCAACTCTTACCGCTTCGGCTGCACTTACTAAAATGGTGTGGTCTAGCTCTCGGTACGAGCCTGTTTCAAATAATAAAGCAGCTTCTTTTAAGGTGTATTTGTTACCCTGTGCAATTTTCTCATGATGCCAATTATGAAAATGCTCGGCAACTTTAGGATGTACCAAAGCATTTAGTTTCCTCAGTTCTTCTACCTTGTTAAAAACTTGTTCGGCAAGGTAAACTCTATTTAAAGTCCCGTTTTCAAAATACGCTTTTGCACCCAATAAGCCGATAATTTGCTGCTTTAGTTCTAAGTTATTGTGCATAATAAGCTTCGCCTCGTTATCGGCATTGTAGACGGGCACTCCTAGAATCTGAAAAATTTTTGCGACAGTGCTTTTTCCTGCGCCAATTCCTCCTGTTATTCCTACTTTCATTTTTTGTAGACTTTAAATTGTTCTGGCGAATAAATTACGTCCTTCATTTTTTGGGGAAGGTAAACCTTTGGGCTTATGGTAGAGTCTTTTTTTACATAATTCTCAAAATCCAAGAGGACGAGCAGATAGTCTTCTGGACCAATTTCGTCGGTTTCGAGAATAAAAAAATCTAGCTTAGCTTCAAGAGGACTTATTTGATAAGTTTCGCCTTTGGGAAAGTTAATCGTACTTACCGGGACCCCTAGTTGCCTGTTCACAAAAAAGCCCACATCAAACATTACATTTATTCTATCATAATCTGTATTAATTAAGGGGTTTCTCCTGATAGGAATGTTGATTTCATCCTCATAGCTATCATCAATTCTTTGCTCCTCTACGGCAAGGTATATGGTATCGGGGTAGCTCGTAAGTTCAGAAGCAGGTCCAGAGAGATGTACTACCGAAGGAGCGATAACTATATCAGAGATAATTCTATAACCTTCTTCTAAATCAATGGTATCTGGGTTTAATTGTACTTGGATCGTTTTAAGGGCAGTAGTATCATAATCGAAAAAAATAGAGTCTTCTAGTAAATAATTAATTGACTTCATCTCGTTCAAGATTTCGTCAATTGCAGTTCTGAGCGATTTTGTAGCTACATAATTTTCGTTTAAAGGATTCTGAAGTTCAATATTTAAAACATCGAGACCTATTCCGAAGGTTTTTCGGAGGACGGTCCACCCGTAACCAGTAACATTAACATTGATATACTGAGGGGGAGGAATTACCTCAACCAGTGCAATGGAATCGGCATTGGACATAGCCATTTGAACTGGCAATTTAATGTTTGCTGTGTGATCCGCGTTCAACGCATGAAAAATCCAAAAGGTAAATGCTAATATTAAGCTAATGAAGATAGCTTTCCAATCCCACTTTTTCATAGTATCTTTTAATAGGCACTAGTGCTAATATAAATTGAGAAAATTCATCTCATTATCAAGTATTTATGGCGGGTTCTTGCCTTGCCACTACCGAAATCTCATATTTAATTAACTATCAATTAATCAATTAGAGAAATAATGCGAATTAGGGGTTATCATCTTTTTTTAAGCCCAAAGAATAAATTTTAGTGTCATTCTGAACTTGCGAAGAATCTAACAATAAGACAGGTAAACCTTCTAGTTCTCTCCCCACAATCGAGATGACAAAAAAATATGTTTTTGCTTAGTTTTTTTGGTTGCAATAGTATTTTTAGCTCCTGATTCGCATAAATAATTACATTAAACCGTACAGGCGGCTGGATTTATAGCCCTAAAAAATCTAGGTTTAATTTTAAATCGTCGTCGTTTAAATCGAAATGCTTTTTAAGGTCTTCCATTTTTTCTTCTAAAAGCATAAATGTTTGCCCTAGCCGCTCCACTTCCGCATCGGTAAGCGAGTCGTTTTCCATTCTTCTTAACGCCTGTTTCTCTAACAACTGCCTAATAATATCGACCAAAGTAAGTACCAATTGCACAAGCCCTTTGGCAGCATTTTCGGGTGTTGTGTTCAAACGATCAGGAAGTTTTTTTTTAATTTCGTTCGCTTCTTGTAAAAATGCGTTTAAATCGTTTGTGTCCATTTTACTACCTCCCTCCATTTTATTTTCCTTTTAAGTATTAAAGCAAAATTTTATTACTTGTGGCACGAGTTATTTCTTGATAAGAAAATGCTGTACCCTTAAGTGCCGATTGCATAAAGTTGTAAAACACCAATAGGCCGGTCGTTTTCTTCTACTATTAAAGAAGTAATGCGTAAATGCATTAGCAGTTCTTCTGCCTCGGTGAGCATGGCTTCTGCTGAAATCGTTTTCGGTTTTTTAGTCATTAAATCTTCGGCAGTTTTGTCGACCAAGGAGCCGTATTTTTCCCATGCTCTTCGCAGGTCGCCATCGGTAATTATCCCTGCGATTTTACCTGATTGCATTACAATGGCTAAACCTAGTTTTCCTTGGGTCATGGTGAGCACCAGTTCATGAAACTCTACTTCTTGAGACACAATGGGAAGGTTATCGGTTCGCATGGTGTCTTTTACTTTGGTAAGAAGTTTTCTTCCAAGGCTACCTCCCGGA
>CAZFQW010000555.1:0-2998 GCA_964521225.1 uncultured Roseobacteraceae bacterium | reverse complement strand
TAAGAAATTAAATTTTTAAACATGCTCTAATTAGTGATTTAACTAAGTACCAAACACTTATAGCTACATAATGCCAAGCATTATGTAGATTAAACCTTTCTCAAAACTTAGCACTAAAAACTTTCTGGCATGGAAATACTCAACCTCCCTTTCACAAACGATGCAATTATTTTTGGCATCCTTATCGGGTTACTAGCAGTTGTATTCAGAACCTCTTCAAGCGAAAATTCTTTTTGGAAAAAATTCTACAGGTATATCCCTGCCCTTCTGCTTTGCTATTTTTTACCCGCTTTTTTTAACTGGCCACTAGGCATTATCAACGTAGAAAATTCCCGTTTATATTTTGTGGCCTCTCGTTATTTATTACCCGCCTGCTTGGTGCTACTTTGTTTAAGTATCGATTTAAAGGCAATTTTAAATTTAGGGCCAAAGGCAATTTATATGTTTTTAGCAGCCACTTTAGGCATTGTTTTAGGCGGCCCTATTGCAGTGCTAATTACGAGTTATTTTGCCCCCAATTTGTTATTAGGAGAAGGAAACGACGAAATTTGGAGGGGGTTGGCAACAGTTGCCGGTAGTTGGATTGGCGGAGGCGCTAACCAAACGGCAATGAAGGAAATTTACCAGATAAGTGATAAATTATTTACATCAATGATTGTAGTAGATGTGGTTTGCGCCAACATTTGGCTCGGATTTTTACTGTACGGAACAAATATTACTCAGAAAATAGATAAGTGGCTCAAGGCAGATGTTTCAGCAATTGACGATTTAAAAAAGCGTGTGGAAGATTACCAATTGAGTGTTGCCAAAATCCCCAATTTAACAGAATTAACTTCGCTTTTAGCGGTAGTTTTTGGAGCAACCGCCCTTGCCCATTGGGGGGCAGATTTAATTACCCCTTTTATGAACGAGCATAAAGAATGGTTAGCTAATATGCGTTTAAACTCCCTAGCTTCTGGTTTTTTCTGGCTAATAGTCATAGCAACAACCCTAGGAGTAGCCGCCTCTTTTACTCCTATCAGGAAAATGGAAGGCTACGGAGCCGCTCGCTTTGGGAGTTTATTTATTTATATTTTAGTAGCAACCATCGGAATGCAAATGAATATCCGCGAGGTACTCGATAATTTAGGATTATTTGCTATCGGAATTATTTGGATGTTAGTTCATGTAACCATTTTATTAATTGCTGCAAAGTTATTAAAAGCACCTTTTTTCTTTGTAGCGGTAGGCAGCCAAGCCAATGTAGGCGGCGCCGCCTCTGCACCCGTAGTAGCCTCTGCATTTAGCCCTGCACTTGCTCCTGTGGGTGTTTTGCTAGCAGTTTTAGGCTATGCACTAGGAACTTATGGGGCAATTATTTGTGCTCAATTAATGCAAGCAGTTTCGCCGTAATTATTTTATTTGCTAAAAAAAAATAATCGAAAAATAAAAATAAATAATTTATTAATGCTCAAAAAACTCTTTAATAAAAATAAAGACGGAAATAACTCTCCGTCGGGAATTACCCTGCCTGACTTTAGCAGAATCGATGGAAACTCGAACCAAGAAGCAACCGTAGGCAAATGGCTCGTTAAAGTGGGCGATTACGTAAATAAAGGTAATATTATCGCAGAGATTTCTACCAGTAATTTCGACCTAGAGTTAGAAGTATACGAAAGCGGGCACATTCTTTTTATTGAAAATACACCCGATAAAATTTTATACCCCGGCGACCTCCTAGCAATTGTAGGAAACCAAGGAGATACAATTACACATCTTTTAGAAGAAAATAACCAACCATTTTACACAGAGGAAGAAGGGCAAATTATGGAAGGTTGTTTGGGCGAAGTAAAGCTATTTGCAGGTAGTTTTATCCCCGAAAATTGGTCGCTATGCGATGGCAAAGAACTTCTTATTGATGAACACCCCGATTTATATAAAGTATTAAAAAATAAATATGGAGGTACTGAAAACCATACCTTTAAACTCCCTTTGATTGATATTCCATTTCAACTCAATTATATAATTTGTACCGATGGGTTCATGCCTAAATGAATTGTCATTGTTTACACCTGTAACCACATCCTTTAAGATTTAAGTACTTCACGATAAACGCTATCTTACCTGCTGAAACCTGTATTAGAGCTAAAATTTATATCAATAGATTAACCCCTAAGTAAATCAGAATAAATAGACCAATTACAAGTAGGCGTTCTAAAATATTTACAATGAAATTTAAAATTTCATTGCAGCGTATTGGAAAACTGTTTCGTACAGAAAGAAAAAAAGCGATGAAACAGATTAACACATTATTATTATTAATTACCGTTGTGGTTCTTTCAGCATGTAATAACAATCCTGATTTTGATAACCTCCAACTCGCTTCCACCGAATGGAAGCGAGAACACCAAGTAGAAGATAACAAAGATACTATCTTACGAATTGAGCTAACCTTTGGGGCTACTACCTTTACACAAGAAGGCTTTTATGTAGGCAAAGAGTCAAATCAAATACTAGGGTATTCGTTCCGAGAAGAAGGCACATACCAAATTATTGGAGAGGAACTACACCTTTTGTACACCGCTCAAAAATACATACCTAACCAACTTTATGGCGATTTTTCTGAGTTAGAAGAGGCTGAAAGGTTTGTTCCTAAACAGAAATTTGGTTTAGAATTTTCAACAGAGAAAACACTGTTAATTCTGCGAACCATCGACTGCCCCCCTAATGCTTCTTGTGTAGATATGTTGGAGTATTGGAAAGATTAAGCGCTTGTTAAAAATTTATCAAAAAAGCACATTTAATAATCATTTAATTGTGCTTTTTTTGTGCGTAATTACCAACTGAAATAATAGAATTTCAAACAATCTGCATAGAAATATTCTTAAACAAGAATAAAATAACAGCGGTAAGTTATATTTAATCATGGCAGAAACATCTCATTGGACTGGGTCCGAAAAATACCTTTGCGACCCCGCATTGGCACAAGCATTTCACATGGCGCGCATCTTAGGAATGC
>CAZFQW010000554.1:0-3014 GCA_964521225.1 uncultured Roseobacteraceae bacterium | reverse complement strand
TTCTAAGGTGTAAGTACTTCCCGATAAATCCGGTATTACACCTTGAAGCGTATCTTACAGTTAAAGTTAGCACTATGCTGAATACCAATGGGTTTTTAATAATTAATGCGAATCAAGTGTAATTTATTTGTAAGGTAAAGTACTTGAAATGAGCACTTTATTAATTCTTAATTTAAAATTGAATAGTTACTTATGCTTTAAAAAAATATCAAAATCTAAAAAAAACTAAACGAAAGCATAGTTTTTTATCATCTCGACTACAAGGGGAGAACCATCATGTTTACTTGCTTTATTTTTAGATTTATCACGCTGTTCAGAATATATTTAAGTTTAAAAAAGAAGATTATAACTCCTGATATACATAACTAGCAGCTAAAGTAAAAATTAAAAACTAAACACTAAAAAGTATCAAAACAATAAGTTTTCCCTCAAATTCATTAACTTCATTTCATTCAAAAATCAATTAATTACAATTAAAATGAAAAGAGTATTTTTCACATTATTACTACTATCTTTTGGGTTATTTAGTGTTCAATTTGCTTTCTCCCAAAGTAAAAAAATTCAAAAAGATAAAGAATCGCTTATTAAGATGATTGATAACGACAAAGATAAATTTGGCGATATTGCCATGGAAATATGGGACTATGCCGAAATGGGTTATCAGGAAACAAAAAGTGCTGCTCTTTTAAGCAAAACCTTGGAGGATGCAGGATTTACAATAGAAAAAGGAGTGGCGGAAATTCCTACCGCTTTTATAGCGACTTGGGGAAGTGGTAAGCCTGTTATTGGGATTTTAGGAGAGTTCGATGCACTGCCCGGTATTTCACAAGATGCAGTTCCTATACCTCAAAAAATAGAAGGAAAAACCGCCGGACATGCCTGTGGGCATCATTTATTTGGTTCTGCTTCGGCGGCGGCAAGCATTGCCATCAAAAACTGGTTAGAGCAATCGGGTACGTTGGGTACAATTCGCTTTTATGGCACACCTGCCGAAGAAGGTGGAGCAGGGAAGGTATATCTGGTAAGAGCAGGTTTATTCGACGATGTCGATGCGGTGTTACACTGGCATCCAGGTGCTGCTAATGGCGCAAGTCCGAGTTCTTCGTTGGCCAATAAATCGGCGAAATTTAGGTTCTACGGAACGGCTGCGCATGCGGCGGGCGCACCTGAAAGAGGGCGTTCTGCCCTCGATGGTGTGGAGGCTATGAATATGATGGTAAACATGATGCGTGAGCACATCGACGAAAAAGCGCGTATTCATTACGTAATTACCCGTGGTGGAGAAGCTCCCAATGTGGTTCCTGCTTTTGCAGAGGTATATTATTATGTAAGGCATCCGCAAATTCAGGAGGTAAAAGACATGTGGGAAAGAGTTGTAAAAGCGGCTGAAGGGGCGGCACTTGGTACAGGTACTAAAATGGAGTATGAGATTATCCATGGGGTTTACAATTTAATGCCTAACGAGGTGCTTTCAAAAGTGATGTTCGATAATTTGAATAGTGTAGGCGGTGTAAATTACGATAGCGAAGAAGAGGCTTTTGCCCAAAAAGTTGCTCAATCTTTTGGGGATAAGAAAGTGGCCATTTCCAATGCGAATACCATCATGCCTTTCGTCCAAACAAGTGGTAAAATGGGAGGTTCTACCGATGTTGGCGATATTAGTTGGGTAGTGCCTACGGCAGGCATGCGAGCTGCTACTTGGGTTCCTGGTACGGCTGCGCATAGCTGGCAGGCAGTTGCAGCAGGGGGAACTACTATTGGCAAAAAAGGTATGCTAGTCGCAGCAAAAACAATTGCGCTTTCTGCGTACGACTTATTTACCAACCCAGAATTAACAGAAAAAGCAGATGTAGAATTAAAAGATAGAATTGGCGCAGCGTTCAAATACGAAGCTATTTTAGGCGACAGAAAACCACCGTTAGATTATAGAAAGTGAAAGGGTTTTCTCTTATATCAAGAATTAAAAAAGGTGAGATTTATAGAATAATCTCACCTTAATACTACTCATACAAAATTAAGTATCATTTATTTGTAGAGTAAAAACACTCGAAATAAATGTTTTAACAACCCGTTATTTAAAGTTGAACATTTACTTATCTGAATTTATATTTTCACCAAATCCCCTGATTTAACAAAAAAACCTTTTTTAATTAATTTTTTAAATTCTCTTTTTGTGGGTGCTATTAAATAACTTTTTTTGCCTAGCTCTTTAAAATCGGTGATTGTAAAAAACTTTTCAATTTTTTCTTCAAAATCACCAACAGCATATAGACTTATATTTCCATTTCTTCTTTTTTTGAGTAGAAAAACGTTCCAATGTTCCTCGCCCTCTTCTTTTTGATTGACCACCATAAAATCACCTTCTTTTTTAACTATAAAAGCTTCGGAAAAAGGCTGCTCAAGATACAGTGTTTTTTTATAATACAGCGTATCGTTGGTTATTTTAAAAGGTATTCCTTCTTCCGTGGGAACCGAGTCATCGTAAATCAACTGATTGGCAATGCGTATGCCTCTCATGGTATCTAGTTGGTTCGTTGGGATGGCTTTTGCATATTCTTCAGGGAACTGGTAGCCCTCTTTATGTATGTAAATGGTATCTCCTTCGAGGATATAAGCACCGTGAATTTCTTTTGGAAAGGAACGAACGGAAGCTGTATTTGTAGGCTGCGGTTCAGAGAAATAAACGTTGGTACAACTACTCCAAAAAATAGCTGCAATACTCATTAAAATAAGTTTGTTGATTTTAAGTAATTTAACTTTTTTAACTGTAAACATAATTTTTCGGTTTGATAAATAATATAATTTGTTTGCAGAACAACTTTTAGTGGTATGTATACGAATCCCCCATTTTAGGGGATACTCTTTTACGATTCATTGTAGTTTACAGCTTATTTTTAACAGTGCTTAAAAAATTACTAACCGATTATACTCAGTATATACCGTTCATAATTGAATATCCAATTTTAAGTTATGAACGATGAATTAATGTAAGAATAATTTTGGATAAAGGCTTG
>CAZFQW010000553.1:0-3015 GCA_964521225.1 uncultured Roseobacteraceae bacterium | reverse complement strand
TATTTTATGATAATTCGTTTTTAAGAAATTAAATTTTTAAACATGCTCTAATTAATAATATCTAAAAGAGAAATCACAAAAGAATTAATTATGAATTATAAAAGTTACTTTTTAGTGATACTAAGTATTTTTGGCTCATTTTTTATGTATGCCCAAAATGCCGACGACCCTTCTTTATTAACTATTGATAGGGTTTTTGCTTCCTCAGAGTTTGGACAAGAATATTTACCTCCCATTCAGTGGATTGAAGAGGGAAATGCCTATGTAATCATTGAGCGAAATGCGCAAAATAACCAGGAATTTATTAGATACGAATCTACCACTACTAAAAAGGCTACCTTTATTTCTGCGCAAGAACTTATACCCGAAGGTGCAAGGCAACCTATTAGTGTTGAGAGCTTTACATTTTCTCCAGATAAAAGCAAAATCCTGATTTTTAATAATTCTTCTCGTGTGTGGCGTGCCAATACCAAAGGCGATTATTGGGTGTTTGATTTAAACGACAAGTCGTTAAAGCAAATTGGAGCAAGTATGCCCTCTTCTTCGTTGATGTTTGCCAAGTTTTCTGGCGATAACTCAAAAGTAGCCTATGTGCAGGCATTCAATTTATATGTAGAAAACTTGGCAGACGGGAAGGTAACACAGCTTACCAAAGATGGTGGCAATGGAATTATCAACGGTACATTCGATTGGGTGTACGAAGAAGAATTTGGCTGTAGAGACGGTTTCAGATGGAACGAAACGGGCAGCCACATTGCCTTATGGAATTTAGATGCTTCTAAAATCGGAACATTTTATATGATTAATAATACCGATTCTATTTATTCTAAAATGATTCCGCTCCAATACCCAAAAGTGGGGCAAGACCCTTCTGCCTGTAAGGTAGGCGTAATTAACCTGGCGGATGGGGCTACCACATGGATTCCGCTAGAAGGCTCTTCTGTGCAAAATTATATCCCAAGTATCCAATGGATAAATACAGAAACAATATTAATTCAGCGATTGAATAGGCACCAGAACAAACTGACGGTTTACACTTATAACATCCGTTCAAAAGCTTTAAAAGAGGTGTATAAAGAAGAAGAAAAAACGTGGGTCGATATTCAGTACCCCGATGTTACCGACAATGGTTGGGGCGATAATTCTTTAAAATTAGTGGATGATAACAAGGCATTTTTAAGACTTTCTGAAAATGATGGGTGGCGGCATCTCTACAAAATCAACATTGAAACTGGCGAAAAAACATTGCTTACCGAAGGCAGCTACGATGTGGCTTCGCTCGCTGCTTTAACCAATAAAGAAGTTTATTTTCATGCTTCGCCCGAAAATAGCACGCAGCGATATTTGTATAGTGTGAAACTGAATGGCAAAGGAAATAGGATGATGGTAACGCCTACAAATTACCAAGGCATTAACCGTTACGATTTCGCCCCAAATGGGAAATTTGCCCTGCATAGCCACTCAAGTGCTATGGCGCCATCAACTGTGCGCCTGGTTTCTTTACCTAAACACGAGGTGATGAAAAACCTTGTGAAAAATGAGGATTTTAAGGCAAAGCTTTCCACCTTAAAACTTCCCGAAGTTGAGTTTTTTAAAGTTACCACCGAAGAAGGAATTGAGATTGACGGACGCATGATAAAGCCCCTCAATTTTGATGATAACAAAAAGTACCCTGTGCTTTTCCACGTTTATGGCGAACCTTGGGGGCAGGTAGCCACCGATAGTTGGGTAGGGATGTGGAACATCATGCTAGCGCAGCAAGGCTATATTGTGATTGATATGGACAACCGAGGAACTCCTTGCCTGAAAGGGGCAGCATGGCGCAAAAGTATCTACAGAAAAATTGGCGTAATTAACATTCAAGACCAAGCCAATGCGGCTAAAGAAGTATTAAAATGGAAGTTTATCGACCCCGAAAGAACGGCTGTTTGGGGCTGGAGTGGCGGTGGTTCCATGACTTTGGGGTTACTATTTAAACACCCCGATATTTATACAACGGGGATGTCTGTAGCACCTGTTTCTAATCAATTAATTTACGATAATATCTACCAAGAGCGTTATATGGGTTTACCACAAGAAAACCTAGAAGACTTTATGAATGGCTCGCCTATTACTTACGCTAAAAACTTGGAGGGCAACCTGCTTTTAGTGCATGGCACTAACGACGACAACGTGCATTACCAAAGTGCCGAAATGCTTGTAAATGAGTTGATTAAAGAAAATAAACAATTTGAAATGATGTCGTACCCGAATCGCTCTCATGGTATTTACGAAGGGCAAAACACCCGACGACACTTATACACTTTATTAACCAATTATTTAATGAGAAATGTGCCTGTAAATGCAGAATAAATAAGTAAATACTTAAATTAATAAAAATACGTGCTTAGGCGAAATGAAGTATAATTTATTGATAAAGTAAAGTGCTCGAAATGGGTACTTTATAAATTCTTTGTTCGCAATTTAAAATTGAATATTTACTCACTTATTATCTTATGCTGAATGAGAAACTCATGCTAATAATATGAAATGCTAGTATCCCTTATAAATTCTACTTACAACAGCGGTGATTATTTCTTTCTTTCTACCATTAACTTTAAGTGGCTCACATCGCAGTCACATCTTTTTTTTATTTATAAATAAGATATGCTGACGGTCGTCTTTTTTCACTTTTAAATCCCAAACATACTTTTCGGTTTCCTTGAATGTGCTGCTATTTAAGAAAAAAATCAATTGCTTTTTTTATAATGCAATACCTTATTTATCTATTTTCCCCAATACAAAAAGTAACTTAATTTGATAATCAATGAGTTATAAGGTTCGGGCAACAAATAGGCAACAAAATCTGTAAAATTGATGGCAAATAAGAGAAAATGCCTTTGTTGAATTAAAACCTATCTACGAGTAAATATAATCCTTTTTTCCTTGTTTTAGCTCTCAAATTGAGTTCTTGATACTTTGGTAGTTCGGAGCAATAAAGTTTATCATAAGGCTTTGCAAAGCCGTTCTTAACCA
>CAZFQW010000552.1:0-3024 GCA_964521225.1 uncultured Roseobacteraceae bacterium | reverse complement strand
TTTCCATCAGAGATTTTCGTTTTATTCCTCAAAAGCCTTTTCTATCGCTCGATACCATCCGTATTAACCACGGAACCAACTATACCATTCAATTAGGAATAGATAGCGCCATTGCCGACAACGTTTATCGCTGGAGGTTGAACAACCAATTTTTATTAGATACCAACCGCAATACGCTTTTGGTAGATTCAACCAACCTCCCCGGAGTATACCGGTACGAGGTAGAAGTTAGCAATCCTGCCGTCAGTAATTTCTCGTTGCGAGCCAATCCTATTGTTGTTAATATTCTGCCAACCGATTCTACCGCCTTGGCAGCGTTTTACCACAGCACCAACGGCCCTGCTTGGCGAATAAAGTGGGATTTACAAACGCCAATTGCTACTTGGTTCGGGTTGAGTTTCAATGCGGAAGGAAGGGTAAGAAGAATCAGTTTAGTGGACAATAATTTAAGAGGGAGCATTCCAGAAGAATTTAAATATCTTACGGAACTCACCGATTTGCGATTGGCAAATAATCGTTTAGAAGGAGATTTTAAGGTATTAGAAAATTCAAAAAAACTAAGAATTTTATGGCTCTACCAAAATCAGTTTTCGGGGCAGCTTCCCAAAGAACTAGGTGAACTCACAGAATTAGAAGAACTGCTCTTGTACGGCAATCAATTTTCCGGGGAAATTCCACAAGCATTCAGTAACCTGACTAAGTTGAAAAATCTTTCTTTGAATGATAATTTATTAACAGGAGAAGTGCCCACCTCTTTCCAAAAGCTAACCGCATTGCAAGCCCTTCGCTTAGAAAACAATCGGCTAACAGGAATACCCGATTTATCGAATATTACCTCTTGGGAGTTTTTTGCCTTCGCAGGGCTACAAATCCAAAACAACCAACTCACTTTTGAAGATGTAGCCCCCAATGCCCCAATTTTCAATTATACCTACGCACCACAACAAAAAATTGGGGAAGAAAAACAGGTAACCGTTCCCTTCGGAAATACTTATACCATCAATTTAAATATTGACGATACCCTCACTACCAATCAATATAAATGGTATAGAGACGGAGAATTACTGATTACCACCGATACCAACCGACTCACAGTAAACGAAATAGGCATTTACCGCTGCGAGGTAACCAATGCCGCTGCGCCCTTGCTCACCTTAGAATCGCTCCCCGTAGCGGTGCTTGTTCCCTCGGTAGATTCCGTGCACTTAGCAGGGCTATACCAAAGAACAGATGGTGCCAACTGGACCCGCCCCTGGGATTTGAGCACTCCCGTAACTACTTGGGAAGGCGTAACCTTTAACCGGCAGGGGAGGGTGGTTAAACTCAACTTATCTACCAATAATCTTTCGGGCATACTCCCCTTCGATGTAGGTAGAATGAGCGAACTAGAAGAACTCGATGTATCGGGGAACAAGCTTTCAGGGATGTCGATTTTTATAGCAGAGTTGCAGAAATTGAAAGTGCTTAATTTGAGCTACAACAATTTTACAAGCTTCCCAGAACCTATTTACCAACTGCTTGCGCTGGAAACCCTATATTTGCACAACAACGAAATTGCGGGCACTATTTCCTCAGAGGTTTCAAATCTAAGGCAGCTTTCAACACTCCAACTTGCTCAAAATAATTTAGATAACCTCCCCCTGTTTAATCTCCCCAACTTGGGTGCGGGAGAACAAGGCATTTTGAACCTCGAAGGAAATCGCCTCACCTTTTCCGATATAAAACCTAATCTTTCTGTCCCTAATTTTGTGTATAACCCACAGCAAGAAGTGGGGAAAGAAGAAACCGTAGTGCTCGATGAAAGTCAACGTTACACCATTGCGATAGGCATGGATAATCCGTTGCCCAACAACCGCTACACATGGCTTCGGAATGGAGTTTCTTTCGAAAATGCCCCAAATGCGCAACAGCTAGAGGTAACCTCTGCCGGGACTTACCAAGCCGAAATCACCAACGATAGCGTGCCTAACCTAACCCTTTTCAGCCGATTTACCACGGTGCAAAACCCAACCATTGATTCTCTCGCCTTAGTGGCTTTGTACCATAGTACAGGAGGGGCAAATTGGCAAACGCCTTGGGATGTATCGCAGCCTATGAACACATGGGGAGGCGTTACCCTAGATGCTTCCCGAAGCGTATCGCAACTTAACCTTGCTAACAGAGGAATTAGTGGGCAACTTCCCGAAGAACTCAATAAGTTGCAATCGGTACTCAAAATAGATTTATCGAACAATAACTTAGAAGGGAATATCCCCAATGCTTTTGGCGAGTTGGAAACTTTGGTTTCATTGAATTTATCAGTGAACCGGTTTACGGGCGAAGCCCCTTCTAATTTATCGAATCTTCGGAATTTGGAAGCTTTGCTATTACAAAACAATCAGTTAACAGGGCTGCCGACCTTGAACCCTAGCAATCCGTGGAATAATGGTACTGAAGGAGGGTTTCAAGTGCAGAACAACCAACTGACTTTCGAGGATTTGCTAAAAAACCAAAGTATCCCAAATTTTAAATACAGTCCGCAAGCCGAAATTGGTATTGAAAAATCCGAAATTATTTATTTTGATAATAAGCCTGTTATCGACTTAAACATCGACAGCCAAGTACTTTCAAACCAATACCAATGGTTTAAAGATGCGCTGCCGTTGGAGGTAACTTCGCAAGCCCGCTATGTTCTCGCAGAACCGGGGATTTATTTTGCAGAGGTAACCAATCCCTCTTTACCTAACCTTACCCTAAAGAGCAAAGCAACAACTGCAGAAAAATTAGGGCCGACCGACCGACTAAGAGTAGATTCGGAATCGTACAGAACCATTTATGTAACCTGGAACGATAACGATACCCTCGAAACAGGTTATTCCATAGAAAGGGCATTGGCCAGCGATTTAATTTTTACGCCCGTAGCTACTACGGAAAAAAACACAGAAAATTTTGATGATAGAGGATTATTAGACAATACCCGATACGCCTACCGAATCCAAACGGTTAGAGAAGGGGGCAAGTCTTTTTACAGCGATACCGTAAGAG
>CAZFQW010000551.1:0-3036 GCA_964521225.1 uncultured Roseobacteraceae bacterium | reverse complement strand
ACATCTTTTGCTTACGATTATCCATCGCTTTAACTTGTTTATGAGCAAAAGTTGCTAACACAAAATCAGCTATTAAATATGGGGTTGCTCAGAGGGATACTTACTAATTGCCCATAACGGTTCACGGCTATGAGGAGTGGGCACGTCGAAGCACTTTCTTGTTGGCTTGTACCAAATTTACTTAAAAGCACAAAGCTTAAATTTACCACTTTCACCGCCATAAGTTGTATACGCTTTTAGCGGTTTTTTTCTGCTATTATTAAATCATTGGTCGACTCAACTTTTTTAATAATTTTAAGGCTAAAATCCTGATTTACTAACTCACACTTAATTTGATTGAATATTTTAGGTTTTAATGTATATTTTATGGTGTTGTATATTATTTTACCTTTTGAATTTAGATGATTTGTGAGTTGGTTTATGAACGGAGCTTCTGTAAAAATTTTCGGGATTTTATCTCCAATAAATATATCCACAATGATTAAGTCAAAGGATTCATTTGATTTTTCAATGTATTCCAATGCGTCAGCTTGAATAATATTTACATTCTTAAACCTATTGATATTAAACTCATTAATTGCGATTTCGATGATGGTTGGGTCTTTATCAATGGCTATTATCAAGGCATCAGATTTAAATGTTTCTCTGATGGTTTGAATTACTGAACCTCCACCAAGTCCCAGAATCAAAATTTCTCTAATTTTATTATTGAATTTGATTTCGTGCAGTCCAGTATGTAGTATTCTTTCAAGAGAACCATAAGAATAATTACTAACTTCTGTATCCAAAATCAATTTGCCATTCACGAGGTTAAGCTCTAACCTTCCGTTGAAAGACGAGTCAAATTTCTTAATTGGAATAGGAAATAAATAACTTATTAATTTTTTCATAAAATTTTGATTAACGGTAATTTTTCTGTTCTGTAAATATTCTATTTTTGAGTATTTATATTTTTATCCCACAATCATCTAATTTTCCCGTTAGCTTGCGGTTCTCTGATGTGGGGAATTACCGTCAACGGTTTGCAGCTATCCGAAGGTGGCGATTTCGGAGCACGTCAACTTGCCCACCAAGCAGAAACGTTGATAAAAGCATAAAGCTTGAATTTACCACTGAACCGCCATTTTTGGGTAGGTGCTGTTAGTAATAATTTCATTTAAATAATTCATTTGTAAATAGACTTTGATTTAAGATCACTTTATCTTCTAAGCATCTGTCTACAAGCCACTTTATAAATCCTGATACTCTTTCTTGTTTCATTACCCCAGAATTAGATTCGTCACCAAAATGAGGTATTGAAAAGGATATTGTTTTTTCTAAATCTATATTTTTTAAATCGTACTCGGTTACATAGCGACTTAAAATCTCTGTTGATTCAGTCAGGTTGTTTTTTACATATAAAAACCCTTTTTGTGTGGCTTTGATAAACTTAGAATAAAGTTCCTGGTGCTTTGTTATATTTTCCTTTTTTGTCAGTACAACTGGTGAATAGCCATAAGGAATGTCAAAATCAGCTAATGTAAACTTATATAGTTCGATATTCTTACCACTTGCTTCAATTCCCTCCCAGTTGTCAAAAATCCAAGTAGCATCTGCCTTTCCACTTAAAAGCGTGTTCCAAATACCCAGTTTTTCTGGATATATTATATTCAAGTTACCTTTCCCTCCATCATTTTTAATTACTTCTTTCACTATAGGGTCTTCATAACGAGCCTTATATGAGGCATACGTCTTATCATCAAGCATCTTTGGTGATATAATATTCGAAGATTTTAAAGTAGCAATGGAACTTAAATCTTTTTGCAAAATAGCGTAAATCGCTACTGCTTGAACTTGATTCGCTTTGTTGTTCAAACTAATAACCGTTTCAAAAGGGGCAATTGCAAAGTCTACAAGATCAAGTTCTAATTTTTTACCGGGTGTTATTGAATAATTATCATCTCTCGGATTTAAAATTTTAAGTTCTATGCCTTCTTGTTTGTAAAACCCCAATTCGTTTGCAATTAAGAATCCTATATGATTGACATTTGGAGTCCAATCAAGTGCTAATTTTAATTTTATCATCTGATATTTATTTTTGAAGTAAATGAAACCCAATGAGTTAAACTATGAGCAGTTGGGGAAATTTTTCGGTTTAGCACTCACCTTTAATTTGTACTTTCACTTTTCAAATAAGTGCCTAAACCCCAATTGCCCATAACCGATACCGGTAGTAGTTGTTTAAATGCAATTTATAATTCTGAAAAAATTCCCCCATTAAAGAACTCGCATTAAAATGGTTTGTAACTTCCATATTGAGAAAAGCTTGTCCACCAGGCCAAGTATGTCCACCGTTTTGACTTACATAAAGTTCAATTTGCACATTGCTATTACAGTCTGAATATCTGAAAAAATCGTATGTATCAAGGTCGCTAAAAATTGTCTGTTTTACAAGACTACAATTGTAGCTATTTGCAATCAATAATAAAGTAGAGTCAACCGAAGGAAATTCAAAATTAATGAACGCAACATCAGAAAACCCGCCATTGTAAGGTGCGGTTGAGTCTTGGTAGGAATGAAAATGTATAATTGGGACTTTTCTTTCAGGATTGAAAGGAAAATCTTGAAGTACGCCTGCAACTGCTGATACGGCAGCAAATTTATTCGGAAACCGATTGGCTAACTTATATGCTAACTGGCCGCCATTGGAAAACCCTGTTGCGTAAACTTTTTTACTGTTCACTGAAAGTTCTAATTTCAATTTTTCAAGCAAATCATTTATAAAACCTACATTATCAGTTCCTAGCGTAGATGCGGAAGGGCAACAACCGCCTGCATTCCAGGTCCGGAAACCTATTTGCTCCAAACCTTCAGGATAAACAACAATAAAATTTTCCGAATCAGAAAGTTCGGACAATTCCGATTGCCTTTCAATTCCTCTATATCTTAATGCACCACCTCCGTGCATCGCAAAAATTACGGGGTAAGCGTTTGAGGAATTATAACTTAGAGCATGTTTAAAAATTTAATTTCTTAAAAACGAATTATCATAAAATA
>CAZFQW010000550.1:0-3039 GCA_964521225.1 uncultured Roseobacteraceae bacterium | reverse complement strand
CAGAAGCTGGCGATTTGCTTTTAGTGCTTTCAGGAGATTTAAAGCACACACAAAAAGCGATGAACGAACTCCGTTTGGAAATGGGAAACCAACTCGGGCTTCGCAATAGAAATACCTTTTACCCATTATGGGTGGTCAACTTCCCATTATTAGAGTACGACGATGAGAGCAAAAGATGGCATGCAATGCACCACCCGTTTACCTCGCCGGTTGAAGAAGATATGCACTTGCTTGCCGAGAACCCTGGTAGGGTGAGAGCAAACGCCTACGACTTGGTGATTAACGGGGTTGAAATAGGGGGAGGTTCCATCAGGATTCACGATAGAGCTGTACAAGAAAAAATGTTTGATGTGTTGGGATTTACCCCCGAAGAGGCAAAAGCACAGTTTGGGTTTCTGCTAGATGCCTTTGAATATGGCGCACCTCCCCATGGAGGCATTGCCTTTGGCTTCGACAGACTCTGCGCTATGATGGGAGGTTCTGACTCCATCAGAGATTTCATTGCCTTTCCTAAAAATACCTCAGGTCGGGATGTGATGATTGACTCTCCCTCGGCTGCAAGCGAAGAACAATTGAAAGAATTGGGCATTACCGTCAATAAATAAAATGCTAGTTATACAGTTTACTCACAGGGCAACTCTTTATGTAGGGAGTTGCCCTTTGTTTTTTATCATTTTCCTACAGCCTGCCTCAAGAAAAGTAACTTACTAAAAGCTCATTTATGTAAGGTTTTAGTACATAAAATAAACTTATTGAAAAACAGCCTATTAAAAGATTGTAGTAAATTGTACTTTTCCAAGAATAACGTATAAATAAGGCGTTAATATGTGATATTTCATACGTTTTGAAGATGACATATTTTGAGTTTAATAAAGGTAAACATTGTTATGTGATAGCGTATTTTTGCCTTAAATTAGAAAGATTGTTTTAACCATTAACTCAAATTATTATGAATGCTCAATCTAAAAAAACGGCGATGTCATTAACAGGACTAAAAGTAGTATTAATAAGTGCAATTATTATAGGACTATTTAGTCAAACAGGATTAGCAAGGCAAGAAAACCAAGAAGCAGACTATAACGAGCTTTTGAAAAAATGTCAAGAATTAGTTGTTTCAAATGATTTAACGCAATTGAAAATAGAAGATTTCAGCATTTCTGATAGTCTTTTTTCTAAGGCAGATAGCTTATTGTTAGTCAGTATTAGGCAGTTTAACAAAATTTTTGCACGTCAACCCTTTATCAAATACAATGAGTCAAAGGAAAGTCAGCACGTGAAAATTTATGAATATTTTCTTAAAAATTCAGCTTTAATAGATAGCGCTCAAGCGCATTGCGAAAAAGCACTGCATACTTACGAAATGGGGACAAAAATCAGAAGAATAGAACATAAAATTCGAGACGAAGAAAATACGGTACTAAAGAAGATAATTCAGCAAGAAACTTTTGAATGATTTACAAATGAATGCCCTACAGATTCAAAACAAGCTCTATTCGACGATAGGGAGGTTTTAGAATAAATATCCCTTATTGCTATTATAATGACGCTTATTTGTTTTAAATCTACATGCTTTGTATTAAATTAAGATAGATACATATTGTTTTTATTAAACGGTGTAGCATAGTAAGTACCTTATATTACTATCATTTTTTCAACGTGAACTTTTTGGAAATTATCTACTCAGAGCATATTTATTCCAATAAAGTTGTGTAAATTATTGCTTTATGTATTTACATTTGTTTGAAAGATACTAGCATGTTGTAAATATATCCTCAAACTATCTTATACATCCAATCTTAAAAATTTATGCTTAGTATTTACATGAAAGAAATTATGAAAAAGTGGATATTCATCCTTCCGCTTTTATGTATTAGCTTAATGAGCTATGCGCAACCCGACCCAACCCCTACTCCTTCAACAGTAGCTTGTGGGCCAGGTGTCACGGTACTAACGGCTAGTGGTGCTACAGGCGCACAGGTCTATCGTTGGTATTTTGTAGACCAAGCAACGGGACTCACTATTTTATTATTAGATAACGATGCCGTTGGTTCTTTTACAACTCCTACCTTAGAGTCGTCAACTACGTTTTTTGTAGCGATATTTGATCCGGGAGCAGGCACAGAAGGGAATAGAGTTCCCGTAAAAGCAACGGTACTGCCCGACCCTATTATAGTAGGCCCTAGTGTAAGAGGTCTTTGCCAAGGCTTTGCAGAACTAAATGTCGATTTTGGCAGTGGCACAAATTACCAATGGGAACGCTTAGTAAATAATCCTGATAATACACAAAGCTGGAAAAATGCAATCGGTTCTAGCAGTACTACACAGACCTACAACGCAACGGAAACAGGATTTTACAGGGTCCGTGTTACGCATAGTGGTGGTTGTATTGCTGTTACCTCGGCAGTAGAAGTAAGAGCCGATAACACGCCAATAGCACAAATCAATACCACTGATGTTGAATTTACTTGTACCGAAAGTGGTAATACAACTATCTCGGCCGTTCCTAATGCCGAAAATGTAACTTATGAATGGCTTAGAACACAAAGTGGAAGCACTACGGTAGTAGGGAATTCGCTTACATATACGGTAAGTGCGGCAGAAGTAGCTAGCAACCCCGCAGAGTTTCGGGTAAGGGTTACTTCTGAAGATGGTTCTTGTACGGCAGTTTCAGATCCAATTACCATCAGCAAAGTAGAAACCCCCGATGCAAGAATTTTAGATGAAAGTAATATAGATGTAACAGGGCAAACACTTCCTTTTTGTGTTGGAGAAGCCGTTTCATTTTCAGCTTTATCTGCCACTCCCGATGCTACTTATACTTGGTTTGAACAAGGCAATGCTACTCCAGTAGGAACGGGCATTAGTTTTACGGCGAGTAGTGCCGGAACGTATATTTTAAGAGTTTCTGTAATTGGCTGTGCAACAGAAGTACAGGTAACGCTAGATGCTACTGCGGCACCTACTGCGCAAATCTTAAATACCTTAGATGCCGATGCGGGAGCCGAAATACAAGTTTGTAGAAACGAAACGGTTTCGTTA
>CAZFQW010000549.1:0-3040 GCA_964521225.1 uncultured Roseobacteraceae bacterium | reverse complement strand
CCATCCGGGAGTCCATTTAAACTATGCTTTAGGTTACCTAAAAATTGGAGAAGAAGAAAAGGCGTTGAATCACCTAAGGAAATCTATTGAAGGTTGCGCCAACTATCAGCCTACCAAAGAAATCCTCAAAAAATATACTTGGTCTGAGGAGATTGATTGAATTGGTGAATGGGGAAGAAGAAGTTTCTTGTGAATTAATGCATTCAGAATTTCTACTTCTGTTGTTTTTAATATTTTTGTTGCTATCTCAAAAAAATGATTGGAAGAAGATGGATTATCAAGATAAAGAATTATTGCGTTTTACGACCGCCGGCAGTGTTGACGACGGTAAAAGTACATTAATAGGCCGTTTGTTATACGATTCCAAATCGATATTTGAAGACCAACTCGATGCGGTAAGAAAATCAAGCGAAAAAAAAGGGCTCGATCACATAGAATTAGCCCATTTAACAGATGGTTTACGTGCCGAAAGGGAACAAGGAATTACCATTGATGTTGCCTATCGCTATTTTGCCACCCCAAAACGAAAGTTTATCATTGCCGATACGCCAGGGCATATTCAGTACACAAGAAATATGGTAACGGGGGCATCTACTGCCAATTTAGCCATTTTACTCATTGATGCCAGAAAGGGAATTGTAGAACAGACTTGCCGCCATGCATTTATCGCTTCGTTACTTCAAATTCCCCACGTAGTGGTTTGTATCAACAAAATGGATTTGGTGGAGTATAAGCAAGATATATTCGATGAAATTGTAGCGACTTTCAAAAAATTTGCCGCTAAACTTGTAATAAAAGATATTCACTTTGTGCCCATTAGCGCACTGAATGGCGATAATATTGTCAATCGTTCTCAAAATATGCCCTGGTTTGAAGGCTCAACTTTACTGCATTTGCTAGAGACGGTACACATTGGAAGCGACCAAAACCACATTGATTGCCGTTTCCCTGTACAGTATGTTATTCGCCCTCATTCCGATGAATACCACGATTACAGAGGCTATGCAGGCAGAATTGCAGGAGGTATTTTTAAAGCAGGCGATAAAGTAACTGTATTACCTTCTGGATTTAACTCTCGCATTTCATCTATCGATACTTTTAATGGCCCTGTGCAAGAAGCCTTTGCGCCTATGTCGGTTACGATTAGGCTAGAAGACGAAATTGATATAAGCCGTGGTGATATGATTGTGAGAGAAAACAACCAACCAGCAGTAGGGCAAGATATTGATATGATGCTCTGTTGGTTAAACGAGCGCACTCCGCCACCAAACACGAAGTTTATTGTAAAGCACACCTCGCAGGAAATCCGCTGCATAATTAAAGAAGTGCTCTACAAAGTAAATATCAATACTTTGCATAGAATGGAGCACGACAAGCAAATAACAATGAATGATATTTTGCGTGTAAAACTAAGAACAATGAAACCGCTATTGTACGATAGCTACTCCAGAAATAGAAACACGGGAAGCATTATTTTAATAGATGAAAGCACAAACGAAACCGTAGGGGCAGGGATGATTGTTTAATGAAAACGATTATTTAAAGGATAATCAAAAATCGTAGAATCCAGAAACAAAAACACATTTCAATTAATACCGAAACCAAAGGATTTAGCGGAATAGGCGGCGGTTCTTACAGCACCACAGATGGAAAATATACCGAAAATACTGAGTTTTTCTCAAGAGATAATAGGGTAGGCGCATCACTCGATTTTAAATACGAATTAAAAAAGGAGAAGTGGCACCATAGCGGTAAAAGCAGCAAATGCGTACCTACTTATGAAATATGAAGCCAGCGTGAAGAGTAGACCTGTTTTAGATTATTTTATGCTTTATAAAATGGGATAGGGTACTTCAAAACACTTTACTTTTAATGGTTAATAACCCTCAGAAAGTTTAAAATACTTGAACATATGCAAATTTGATGTATTTTTTTAGCTAATTAATATCACTTTCAGAGGATTTTATTTTTGCCAAAAAATAATAAATTAAATGAATACGAAACGCTTTGCCGTAATTGTAGCAGGAGGAAAAGGTTTAAGAATGGGGAAGGACATTCCCAAACAATTTATGGAAGTAAGAGGCTTGCCGATTTTGATGCACACACTTAAAAAGTTCTACGATGCCGATAGCAGTATTACGCTCATTTTGGTGCTTCCCCAGAGTCAGTTTGCATTTTGGGAAACGCTGAAAGATAAACACAGTTTTCAAATACCACACATATCGGTAGCAGGGGGAGAGATACGTACAGCCTCTGTTTTTAATGGCTTAAATGCCATTGAAGGAGAGCAGGGGACAGTAGCCATACACGACGGCGTTCGCCCTTTTGCTTCGGTCAATTTAATTAATACATCTTTTAAAACGGCACATTTAGAAGGAAGTGCCATTGCCGCGGTTTCGCTAAAAGATTCTATCCGAAAAATAGCAGGAAACGGGAGCAGTACCGCGCTAAATCGCGCTGAATTTCAATTAATTCAAACGCCGCAAACTTTCCAAATAAAATTATTAAAAGAAGCTTACCAAAAAGCAATATGCAGCAACGAAGTTTTTACCGACGATGCCAGCGTAGTAGAAGCCATAGGACACCAAGTTACGCTCATACAAGGAGATTATCAGAATATTAAAATTACCACTCCCGAAGATTTACTTTTTGCGGAGGCCATATTAGGTAGGGTTGCCAATAAAAAAATCCCCTCTATAAAAACCTAAATTACTACATTTTAAAATACAGCTTTTATAGGGTTTAAGGACTTGCCCCAAGTCCATTTTATCTGAGCACTTACTCAATATTTTAAATAAAAAAAGAACAGATTCAGCATCTGTTCTTTTTTTATCATAATGATTTTTTTCTACCGACTGAATGATGGCTTGTTTGTTTTTCGAGATTTTATTTTGCCCGAAACTCATTGCCGCAAAAAAGGAGAGGAAAAGGATGAGCAGTATTTTTGTTGATTTCATAGTATTTTGTGGTTTGTAAGTAAATTTCAATTTAGAGCATGTTTAAGTTTTTGTAAGCATTTGAAAATAAGAAATTTAAAGAG
>CAZFQW010000548.1:0-3041 GCA_964521225.1 uncultured Roseobacteraceae bacterium | reverse complement strand
CTTGAAAACCTTTTTTCAACAGATGTTCAATTACTCTACCGTATCCGGAACCAAGTTCAATAATGTGTTGTGCCTCTTTAATGATTGGAAAAACGATTTCTATGTCATTGCCTACATTCATTCCAATTACCTCAGAGAAATAGTGGAACTTTTCAGGAGAAATTTTTTCGTAAAAATCTAAATTCAGGTCGCTTATAGAATCCATTTATTTATTAGTTAATTTCGGAGATTTCAATACCAAGCCCATCGTAAGCCAAAAAAATGTTAGCAGGCAGGTATTTTGAAACTTCTTCGTGCAGCCCTAAATAATGGCTAGCATGTGTAAAATAGGTGTTATGAGCATTTATTTTTTTAGCTAGTTCAATCGCTTGGTCTAAACTAAAATGAGAGTGGTGTTCTTTTAGCCTCAGCGCATTTAATACGAGCACTTGGCTGCCTTTTATTTTTTCAATTTCACTTTCAGTAATAAAACTTGCATCGGTAATGTAGGTAAAATCCTTAATTCTAAAACCAAAAATAGGCATTTTACCATGCATTACTTCTATGGGGATAACCTGAGTATTTTTGATGTAAAAAGGCCGATTATCAATCATATTAACTGCCACTTGAGGGACTCCGGGATACTTATTTTCGGCAAAAATATAGGCAAACTCTGTTTCAATTTGCCTCATTACTTCTTCCTTCGCAAAAATGGGCATATCCTCATTTTGCTTAAAACAAAACGGGCGGATGTCGTCGAGCCCGGCAGTGTGGTCTTTGTGCGCATGTGTAAATAAGATGGCATCTAGCTTTTGCGCCTGCATTCTTAACATTTGTGTGCGAAAGTCCGGGCCGGTATCTACCACCATGTTTAAACCATCTGCTTCTATGTGGATAGAGCTGCGGAGTCTTTTATCTCTTTCGTCGGAAGACTTACAAACCTCACAACGGCAAGCAATAACGGGAACTCCCTGCGAAGTACCTGTACCCAAAAAAGTTACTTTCAATGCTAGAAGAAATTTTTAGTAAGTGAAATGTATTAACTGCGAAGATAATATATCTATTGAAGACTATCTTCAACAGAAGGAAAACTAACCCCCAAAAAGTCGGCAAATCGCCTAAATATTAATCAAATGAGTAGTTTATGTATATCTACTAAATAGTGTATAAGTATTTATACTGATAGATTTTAGGTGTCTTAGCTTATTTATAAAGCTAAGTAGCCTGCATACCTTTGGATATGCTAAAAAAGTAATATCTGCATAAGATTTACTTCTTCTTTAAATAGATGTTAGAATAGAAGGTTCAGGTTATTTAACCTGCTTGCACAAATAAATGATAATGGGCAACCGCGATCTTTTACTCATATTGAACATTGTAGATTACCTCTTGGAAACTACTGAAAGCGCAGAGACGAAAGATGATTTGCGAAATGTGGTTATCCAAGGTTTAGGTGTTGATACGATAAACCCCGAAACGGCTTCTTCTGCAACAGAAAACGTTTCTTTAGAGGATATTGAGTCGGAAGAACAAGCGCCTGTAACTGCTATTGTTGAAGAGGAAAGCGAAGAGTTAAAAGCTTTAAAAGAAGAAATTAAAGCACTCACACATAAAAATGAAGCTTTACAAGAACAAATAGAATCTCAGCAGCAAATTACACAAATGACTGTTGAAAACCTGTTAGAAAATGTAAATGAAATAGCACAAGAAAATAAAGAGTTTCAAGAATACGAAGTAGCATACAAAAAACAGAGTAATATTCTGTTTGAGCAGGTTAGTGCACAGCTCGAAATGATGCAAATGACCATCGAATATTTAACCGAAGAACTTAAAGAACTCACAACTAGGCACGAGGCTCTAGTAACAGAAGAAAGGCTTTACAAAAGGCAAGGGAGAATAATGATGGAGCAGGTTGATGCTCAGTTAAATATGATGCAAATGACCATCGAGTTTCTTACCGAAAAAGAGAAAAACCTTGAAGAGGTAAGTACTACACTCAAAGTATTGAACGATAAGGCAAAAAAGAAAGAACTAAGGCTCATAGAACAAATAAGTTCTCAGCTAGATATGTTCCAAATGACGAGCAAGTACCAACTTGGTATTAATAAAGATTTAGAGAGTACACTCAAAAAAGCACTGAGTTCTCAAACCGAAGCTAGCGATACCTATCAACTTCTAATTCAAAGTGTAATTGGAAGTTACTTTAATGCAGAAGAACGTTTAAAGGTTCTTTTCTCTGAGGTTGTGAAGTATCCTATCGCTAAAAATTATGCGAATAATAGCTTTATATGCTTGATTGAAAAATTCGGCATTATTTACATCGCTATTATAAGAGTGAAGCTAGATGAAAGCATAATGGGATTATTTAACCTGGTATCCAACTTTGCTTTCAATAATATTATAGGAATAAAAAAATATGTAGATCCTTCCAGAATTATTGAAGAATACCTCAAGTTTATAAGCGCAATACCACAAAATACCCAAGATATTGATAAAGATAAAATCAGTGTAAGTGTTTGTTTAGTAGATAATATTAACCTAGAAGTAGAGTATGCAAGTACGGGTCCTTCGGCATACAGTGCTTTTAATGCACAGGTTGAAGAACACCTTGGAGGTGCTAACAAAAATAGCGGAAATACAGAAAGAAAAATGGCGAGAGATAGCCAATATAGAATTAGAAAGATAGGCTTTAGAAAAGGAGGAATGCTCTTTATGAATTCGCTGGAAGCGGAACGGACATTAGCAGGAGAGAAAGAAGGGCAGGAGAAAGCAGCCTTGGTTAACTTACTAAAGAAGGTGAATGGCACAAGTATTAGCGAAAGTACGCAACTGTTTGAAGACTTTGCAAAAGGCTACGCTAGCGATGATGAGGAAGCGTATTCGGATAACGATTTTTTAATACTAGGAATCAAATTTTGAAACTTAACACCGGTTAGACGGTACATTAATATCTATTTAATAATTAGAAAAACCTTGAAATCATGATGACACCGGATGATTTAAAATTAATCGAAGAAAGGTTTTCAGAGCGATTCAGCAATGAATGGGGCACCATGTATGTA
>CAZFQW010000547.1:0-3042 GCA_964521225.1 uncultured Roseobacteraceae bacterium | reverse complement strand
ACTAAATCGGCTTTATTACGAAAATGCGTATTCCCCCATTTTTGATGGTAATAACCAAAAAGTTATAGGCGTATCGGTAATTGTAAGAGATATTTCCCCTCAAAAGAACACAGAAAACCTTCTTAGAAGAAATCAGAATTTATTAGCCTCTATCAACCAAAACCTACAAGTAGGCATTTACAGAAGCACTGTAAACGATGGTTTGATATACATTAATCGGGCAATGATTGAGATGTTCGGTTATGACAGTGTAAGCGAAATGCTCAGCAAAGAAAGCCGTGTGCTTTATAATGAAGAATTCGATAGAGAGAAAATGAGTGGTATTTTACTGGAAGAAGGAGAACTTTCGGGTTTTGAGGTATTATTTAAAAGGAAAGACGGCACTACTTTCTGGGGTTCTTTAAGTGCTATTGCCACTACTTCTGAAGATGGAACTATCATTTTTGATGGTGCAATAAAAGACATCACCGATAAAAAACAAGACGAACAACAAATTCAACAATTATCGGAATTGTTTAAGGTTGCTACTGACTTATTTTCTGTTTCTAATTTTGAGGGATATTTTGAAGACTTAAACCCTCAATGGGAAAAGTTATTAGGATATAGTATAGATGAACTAAAGTTGCGCCCTTTTATAGAACTGCTTCATCCGGACGATTACCAAAAAACAATAGAAGAGGCAGAGGCAATGTATAATGGCAAACCCGAAACTATCAAATTTGAAAATAGATATAGGAAAAAGAATGGTGAATATATTTGGTTAGAATGGAACTCGGTTATGAATTACGAGCTAAAGAAAAGTTATTCTGTAGCGCGTGATATCACCAGTTTTAAAAGCAAAAAAAACCTTCAGGATAAATTTACCAAGTCGCTCTTAACTTTATCGAAAAGAAGCACCCTTCAGAACGAAAATTTTTTAGATTTCATTAAATTTTTAATAAAAAAAGCAGCAGAAACCCTACAAGTTGGGCAATTTTCTTATTGGAGGTTCAACCAAAGCAAATCGGCAATAGAGTGTATTTACCTGTATAAATTAGCCAATAATTCTTATCATGAAGATTTAGTTCTTTCTGTTAAAGATTACCCCACATATATTAATGCGTTAAAACAAGAAAGAACCCTAGCGGCAAATAAAGTAAGGCAAGACCCTAGAACTATTGAATTTGTGAATGATTATTTTTTGCAACACGACATTTACTCATTACTAGACGCCCAAATAACTATCAATGATTTCCAACTAGGAATTATCTGTGCCGAACAACTTCATAAGGAAAGAGAGTGGAGTTACGAGGAACAAAACTATGTAGCATCTCTATCAGAAATTATTGCCACTGCTCACTCTGTTTACGAACGCCGGCTCACCCAAACGGCTCTAAAAGCTAGCGAACAACGCTTTAAAATTTTATTTGAAAACCTGCCAATAGGAGCACAACTGCTTGATCATAAAGGTACTGTAATAGAGTGTAACGACCTCGCCTCTGAGCTACTAGATATTTCTGAAAGTGGGTTAGTAGGAAAATCTGTTCATTCTACCGACTGGGATATTATTTACGATGATTATACTCCTTTATTGGGTGATGATTTGCCCGTTACAGTAGCCATAAGAACTAAAAAATCAGTACGTGAAGTACAAATGGGAGTATTTCGGCCCCGTTTAAAAAGTTACATTTGGCTTGAGGTGGATGCCATTCCTCTCCTAAATGAAGCGGGTGAAGTAGAGCAGGTAATTTGTACTTTTGTAGACATTACTAAGCGCAGAGAGGCGATTGTCTCTTTAAAAGAAAGTGAAAGACGCTTCCGAAATCTTTTTCAAAAAGGGCAACTAGCACAGTTACTAATAAACCCACAAAGTGGCGAAATTGTAGATGCCAATGAAGCTGCGGAGCATTTTTATGGGTATTCTTATGAAGAACTTACTAGCCTTAAAATTCAGGAAATTAACCAGCTATCCGAAGAAGAAGTATTTGCAGGAATGCAAAATGCGAAGAGCAATCAAAAGAACGTTTTCCGTTTCAAACATCAATTGGCGAATGGAACAATTCGCAATGTTGAAGTGTACTCTACCGTGTTAGAATATGCAGATGCGAAGTTTATATTCTCGGTGATTTTAGATGTTACAGAGCGCGAAAATGCTTTAGCTAGTTTAATAGAAAGCGAGGAAATGCTAAGTAATATTGCCGATAATATACCGGGGTTAATGATGCGCTATGCCGAACATAATAAAGGAAATATAGAAATTGAGTTTATTAGTAAAGGAGTAGAAGATTTATTGGAAATTACCCAAGAAGAAGCGCTTGCAAATACTAATAACATTTTGGAAAAAATACACCATAAGGATTTAAAAGCACTCCAACAAGTGATAGCAAAATCCAAAAAAACAGAGGAGCCGTGGATTTTAAACTATAGATTGATGATGGGCAACGGTGAAGTAAAATGGATGAACGGGAGAGGTGTACCCAAAAAACTTTCCGATGGAAGCATTTTATGGTATTTACTTGCCTTAGATATTACTCAACAAGTAACCACTGAGGCAGAAGTTAAAAGACTTGCATTTGTTGCCCAGCGAGCCTCAGATATCCTTATAACCTGTAATGAGCATGGCAAAATTACTTGGGCGAATAGTGCTAACTATAGGCTAGCCGGTTTACATAAAGAAGAACTGATTGGTCAATCACTAGTTCAAGGTTTAATAGGAGAAGGTACAGACTTAGAAGAAGTAGCAAAGCTAAACTCAGCCTTAGCAAATCAAAAAAGCTATCAAGGCATTTTAAAAGTATATAAGTATACTGGTGAAGCTTGTTGGCTGCAATACGAATCGACTCCAATTTATAATGAAGCCAATACGTTTTTATACTCAATTGTGGTAAAACGAGATGTAACAGAACTGCTCGACAAGCAAAAGAATTTAGAGCATTTGCTCAATACCACGCTCGATCAAAACAACAGGTTAAAAGAGTTTTCTTATATAACCTCTCATAATATACGTTCTTCTGTGGCGAATCTTCTTGGGGGCAGTATTTAGAATTCCGTGTATAAGAATTT
>CAZFQW010000546.1:0-3043 GCA_964521225.1 uncultured Roseobacteraceae bacterium | reverse complement strand
GTTTGAGTTGTACCTGCCTAATAGCTGCTAGCGTTTGCCGCTGTGCAATGGTACCTTGTTTTTTAAGGCTGAGGTTTAAACTTTTACCCGCAGCAACTGCCCCCGACGAAATAAGAATTACCTGGTAATTATTTTGGTGAATGAGTGCAAGTTGATCCACCAAACTTTCCATAATAGGCGAATTGGGTAAACCTTGCACATTGGTAAGCACATTAGACCCTACTTTCACAACAATTATTTTCTTTTTCATTGATTTTATTTATTCGAAATGCCTAATAAGTTAGGTAGTGTTGATTTACACTCACTATGAGTACCTTTATACTCCGCTATTTCTGATTTAAAATGGAACACTCACTTATTTAGTCCCAATTTAATTTCCCCAATTTATTTTTTCCTGCGAGCCAAGCCGTTTTCTTAGAAGGGGAGATACGGACCGTGTAAAAGCCGTCAGTACTGTATGAGTTCCAATGATTTCCTCCATCGTAAGAATAGGAAATGCCAGGAGAACCTACTGCTATTAATGTTTTTTCAGAGATGTACTGAACACAAGAGCGATAACCTGGCGCAAGCGAATCGGCAACTAGTGCCCAAGTTTTACCACCATCGGTAGTTAAGGCTTTGTTTTTACTATTCATCGTCTTATTGTTCCAGTCGCCACCGAAAATAATTCCCTGATTATTATCGAAGAAATCGACCGAATAAATACCCGTCATCTGTTCGCCTTCTATAATAGGGGTTTGAATTACCTCCCAAGTATCACCATAATCGGCTGAGTGAAATACCCTTGCTTTTGTACCGCCTGTGGCGATCCAAACATTTTTATCAACAATTGAAATATTTGTATTACTTGCTGCAAATTCAGCTTCCCCTTTTTCTGTCAGAGGGAGTTTTTCGCAGGGAATTTTTTGCCAACTATCGCCACCATCTTTAGTAGTGATAATTGAGAGGCAGCCACCAATCGGGTCGCCCGTGGCAATCCCCTTTTTATTATCCCAAAAGGCCATGCTATTATAAAAACTCAGGGTGTCATTTTCTTGGTAGACAATGTCCCAATTTTTACCCCAATCGGTAGTTTTAAATAGAAAAGTAGGGGAAGCAATGCTCAATAAAAATAGAGCACTATCAGTAGCGGCAATTGCTCGAAACGCTAGTGTTTTATCATTTATCTTTAAGCTATCAACCTGCCAAGTATTGCCCCCATCGGTTGTGTAGCCATATTTACTAGCCGAACCTGCATACCAAATTGTATTCTCGTTAATTACTTCAAGCGCTCTTACGCTGTTTTCTATCTCCCAACTTTTAAGCGTCGCTTTGTTAATTGTAGGAGGCGTGTTTGTATCAATATTTTCAACTTCTTTTTTTTCGTTGTTTGCACAACTATTCGCTAATAAAGTAAAAAATAGAAGAAGGATAAAATGGGAATAATTTTTCATAATAGTTGTAGCTTAGTTTTATGATTTCAATTCTGAAAAAATACATAAATAGATTTTAAAATGATAAAGTCAGTTATTTTAATAGGAACGGAGTCAACAGGAAAAACGGCACTTGCAAAGCAGTTATCCGATGATTTTGAGGCACTATTTGTTCCGGAATATGCAAGAATTTATCTTGAAAAAAAGAAGGAATTAGGACTAATAACTGCTGAAAATATGATTAGTAAAGAAGATGTAGCACCTATCGCCATAGGGCAGTTAAATCTCGAAACTACATTTTTAAGCCTTCAGCGAGAATTACTTTTTTTTGATACTTCAATATTGATGACGTTAATCTATTCGAGATACTATTTTAATTATTCTCCCAAATGGCTTGAGGATTCAGTATCCTCTAACAAGCAGAATCAGTTGGTTCTTTTTTTACAACCCGATATACCTTTTAAAGATGACCCTCAGAGGGGAAGTGTTGATGATAGATTAAAAATTCATTTTTTGATTCAAAAAGAATTACAAACTAGAAATATGGAAGCCGTTACGATCCAGGGAGCCGACGAAATAAGAACTGAAAAGGCTAGGAGAGAGGTAAGGAAGTGGTTGTTGAAATAAAAAAGGCGAGTTAATTTTCTATACAAGTAGTATAGTTATAGTTGCCATTTTTACCATCCCAGAAGCCCGAGAGCTTTTGCTCGTCTAACGACATATCCTTCATGTAATCTAACGACCAAGTTACATCATACACTTTTCTTATTACGCCCTCATTCATTTTTACAATGTGGCAATCGGGTTTGTGGTTTTCTTTAAAAGCTTTAATGATATACTCTTGCTTTGTAGTTAAGCGAGTAACAAACTCTCCTGAAGAATCGGAAAAAATTCTTTTTACCGTTCCTGTTGATGTATTATAAATATAAATCAAAGCACTATCAAGGGCAAGCTGGCTGTTACTATCTACAATTTTGCCCTCAAAAATACTTTCATTGTTATCTGTATACATTTCTTGGTATTCTGAGCAATTAATTCTGGTAAGTTTTACTCCATTTTTAACTTCCTGAACTTTTCGCATTTCACTCACGAAATTCTCTAGGTAATTAATTACCGAAATTTCTATGCGCTCATTTCCCTGTTTTTCCTGTTTGCTACAATTTCCGTTGGGGCAGGGGTAAATAGGGTTGCTTTCTCCGTAGCCACGAGCGATGAGCCTATTTCTATTAATACCTTGGCTTAGTAAATATTCGATTACACTTAGCGATTGCAACAACGAAATGCTTTTATTGTAAGCATAATTTCCATCTCTTGTTGTATGGGCACCCACCTCAATAATATAAGAGGCATTACTTGTTAGAAAATTGACTACATCTTGTAAGTTTTCGTAGCTTGATTGGGAGAGCCTCCAGTTGGGGGTATACGCTAATGACTTTATGGTTATCAATGTATCTTTAAGTTCAATAGGGAAAATCCTGAACGGTTCTGTTTGCTTGTATTTAGCATCGGGTTGAATAGGTTCTACTAAGAAGCAATCGCTAGAATAGCCCTCATGTACCGCTTTTAATATATATGACTTGTCTCTTGCTAAATCGAGATTGAAATTCCCTTTGTCATCTACTGTAATCATT
>CAZFQW010000545.1:0-3045 GCA_964521225.1 uncultured Roseobacteraceae bacterium | reverse complement strand
GGGCGAGTGAACGTCATAGTTGTCTCCCTTCGGTCGAGATGACAAAAAAATATATTTTTGCTCGGTTTTTTTTATTGAAATAGTCTTTTTTAACTCCTAATTCGCATTAAAACTAAGTACTTAAAACTATTGAATTATCAAGCAATGTTTCTTACAGAAGTAATAAATACTGTCCCAAAACCTAGGGTGAGCATCAAGTGAAAAAGTAGTAACCCGCCATCGCCTAACCAAAAAGCAGTGAAAATTCCGAAGGCAAAATAAAGGGCTAATACTCCTTCGGTTAAAGTACCGAAGCTAATTTTTCTTTTTAGGTAAACATTGCCTTTCCACGAATCAGTCTTTTGTTTTACATTGAACTTTGGCGTTCTGATAAATGGTGTTTTAAAGCCCAACCACCCCTCGGTAACAGCGATGGCATTATGCAGCGAAAGCCCCATATACACTGCCAAAAAAGTAATAAATGTTTTTATGAATTTCAAAAAGTTCCTGCCCGGTTCTACCGCTCTTACCGACACCCAATAAAAGAAAAAGATAAAAAAGAATCCTATCACGAAAACAGCTCCTAAGTTAAAAATAAGTGCGAGTTCAGGGTGGCTATCTTTTATAAATAGCATAGGAATGCTAATTATTGCGGCTATCATTAAAAAGAAAAAAACAGTACTGTTAAGTAAATGGAAAAAGGCATGCAATTTATGTGTGAGTTTAATAGGCATTTTGAGCACATTCCATAAATGCTTACGGGCGGTCTCTGCGGCTCCTTTATTCCATCTAAATTGCTGCGATTTCACAGCAGGCATTGTAACAGGCAGTTCGGCTGGCGACTCAATATCCTGTAAAAATCTAAATTGCCAACCTTTCATTTGTGCACGGTAGCTTAAATCGAGGTCTTCCGTTAGGGTGTCAGATTGCCAACCACCGGCACCTTCAATACAAGCTTTTTTCCAAACCCCTGCCGTTCCGTTAAAATTAATAAAGCTTCCCGCATGTAATCGCCCGGTTTGTTCAATAGTGAAGTGAGCATCGAGCCCAAAAGCCTGAATTTGAGTTAAAAGTGAATAATTTCGGTTGATATGCCCCCAGCGGGTTTGCACCATCCCTATGTTTTTATCGGTAAATTGAGGTAATGTTTCTTTTAAAAAGTTGGGTTTGGGCAAAAAATCAGCATCGAAAATGGCAATATATTCTCCTTTGGCTATCTTCATTCCATAAGCAAGTGCCCCTGCTTTAAAACCGCTTCTTTCTGGTCTTCTGATTAGCTGAATATCCAGGTTCTTTTCTGCTTTTAAGGCTTCAATTTTTTGCCTAGCCAGCGTAGTGGTTTCGTCGTCTGAGTCGTCAAGAACTTGAATCTCCAAATATTCTGAGGGGTAGTCGATATTTGCCACTGCTTCTATCAGCCTTTCTATTACATATTTCTCGTTAAAAACAGGTAACTGAATAGTTACAAAAGGGGGCGAAGCAAAAGTAAGTTTGCACCGTTTTTTCTTCTCTTTTTTAGCCTTTAAAAAATGGAGCGTAAGGTGAAGCTGCCCTAAGCTAAAAATAAAGATAATGGTTAAAGAAAAAAGATAAATGCCTAATAAAAAGTAGATGAACATTATATAAAAACTAGTTATTACAAATTTAAAATAGGTACTTGAAAATTGTCCAAAGTATCTTGTACCCTGCCATGATAGTTCCTTTTACTGTTCCAGACACTTTTGAAACTCCAATTCTTTGTTTGTAGTTTACCGGAACTTCAGTAGTTCTTAAGCCGTATTTTGCTGCTTTAAGCTGCATCTCTACAGTCCAACCATAGGTTTTATCTTGCATGCCAATCTCCATTAAAGATTGGTAGCTTATTGCCCTAAATGGGCCCAAATCGGTAAAACTCACGTTATAGAACATTTTTAAAAGCGAAGTAGCTAGCCAATTTCCAAAAATTTGTGGGAAAGTCATCGATTTTTTTTCTCTACTTCCTAAAGCTCTTGAACCAATTACCATATCAAAATCCTCCTCTATTATAGGCCTTATAAGGTGAACCATCTCGTCGGGATAGTCTGAGTAATCACCATCCAAAAAGACGATAATATCTGCCTTGTCTGGAGAGTTTGTTACGTATTCAATTCCTTTTAAACAAGCATTTCCGTAACCTTTTATAGGTTGGCTTAAAACGGTTGCTCCGTTTCTTTCCGCCTCTTCGGCTGTATTATCAGCAGAAGCATTGTCTACTACTATAACTTCGCTAACGAGATTTTTCGGGAGGTCATTTAATACCTTGCCTATCGATTTTTCTTCGTTTAAAGCGGGGATAATGACTTTAATATTTCTCTTTATCGATTCTTCTCTTTCTTCCAAACCCTATTTTTTACTTAAAATGGTACTATCTATCTACTCAATTAAAAAAATCGTAAGCGAACCTACGATTGCGTATCAGTTTTGAATGTCGAACCAGCGACACAAATGATTAAAACTCTCAGATTATGTTTGGGTTCTGTACTTCCATGCTGAAAGAACAAAATATTTATTTTTTTACAAGACTATTTTTGAGTCAAACTGCCAAAGCGGCAATAACAGCCACCGGGGCAATGGCACTATTAACGGTTAGTCTATAAAAAGCAGGCAATTTCAAAGTACAGAACTTTCAGTTAAAACCTTCATTTACAAGTATCTAGCCTATTTTTATATACATTGTTAGGCACTAGGCTTTACACGATTTGGCTTCGTTCGTTGCTCTTTAAAATATGCAACAATTTCTTCCTTTGTCATTTCAGATAATTTAGCACCCAATTTGTCTTTAATATCACGGGACATTTGTACAGCGTCAAATTTTTTCTTTGTTCTATTCTCCATAGTTCATTAAATCTCTTGGTGAACGAATTTCCAATTGTTTATATCCGTTTTTAATATTTATAGAATTGTAGCCACGTATCCGTTCGATGTTTACAATGTGCTTAAAATTCCAACTAATTAGTAAATCCGCTTGACTGATTGTCGCAAGTGCGATATGTAAATGTTCTCCCCTCCCCACAAAGTGTCCAATGAAAAGTAGAAATTAGTATTTTG
>CAZFQW010000544.1:0-3051 GCA_964521225.1 uncultured Roseobacteraceae bacterium | reverse complement strand
AATGTAGTAAACCTTACAATTTTTTCATAGAGGATATTTTTATTGAATGGTTTCGAAATATAGTCATCCATCCCTGCTTCTAGGCATCGCTCTACTTCGCCTTGTAGGGCAGAGGCAGTCATGGCAATAATTGGAACTTTACTTTTAACGCCATTCATGTTTTTTCGGATTGATTTAGTGGTACTATAACCATCCATTTCGGGCATGTGTACATCCATTAAAATTAAATCGTAGTTATTCTTTTTTAGCTTATGGATTGCCTCAAAACCGTTTTCCGCTACATCTACTTTATAGTCCCATTGTTGCAATAAAGTAACCACTAACATTTGGTTTACCTCATTATCTTCTGCCAAAAGAATAGTTTTAGGCGCACGGTTCTTATCTATAAGAATCTGTATTTTATCTGCGCCTTTATCTTTGCTTAGTTGCTGCTCGTTATTCTTTTTAAAAGTTACTTCAAAAGAAAACGTACTTCCCTTCCCTACTTCACTATCAAGAAATATTTTGCCATTTTGTAGCTCTACTAGCTTTTGAGAGATGGAAAGCCCTAAGCCTGTTCCACCATATTTTCGAGTGGTTGCATTGGTAGCTTGGGTGAAGCTCGAAAAAATAACCTCGAATTTATCGCGGGGGATTCCTATCCCTGTATCTCTCACAAAAAAACGGAGTGTAACCGTATCGTAATCATCAATAATAAATTTACTTCCTATCGTGATACTTCCTTCAATTGTAAATTTAATGGCATTGGTAAACAGATTAAGGAGAATTTGACCGAGCCTCACAGAATCTCCAATAAATGTTTCTGGTGTTTTGGGGTCAAGTTCTACTCTTATGTCTAGCTTTTTCTTTTCGAAACGAGGCCTACAACTTTCGATAATGGTATTAATCACACTTTCGGGTTTTACTACCGCTTCTTCAAAAACAAGTTTCCCTGACTCAATTTTAGAGAGGTCGAGAATATCGTTGATAATCACCAATAGGTTATCCGCAGAGTTTTTAATGATATCGAGATAGTTTTGCTGCTTCTCGTCCATCTGAGTGTCGTTCAAGAAATCGACCACACCCATAATAGCATTCATAGGAGTCCGAATTTCATGGCTCATATTTGCCAAAAACTCTTCTTTCGCCCTCGCCGAGTGCTCCGCTGCTTCCTTCGCTTGTACTAAGTTTTCATTCTGCTGACCAATTTCGGAAAGCATTTGGTTGAACCCATTAATCAACGTTCCTATTTCATCTTTTCTATTTTGCTCAATTCTGATAGAGTAGTCTTTATTTTGGGAAATTTCGTTGGTTGTATTCGCTAAAGCTAATACAGGGTTCGAAATGAGTTTTTGGAGATTTAAGGATAAAAGAAAGGCAATGAGTAGGGTAACCAAAGAGATACTTATAATTATTCCTGAATACCGAATATAACGTTCGTATAAGCCTGATAAATCTGACCTTAAATAAACGGTGAATAAAAGGCCATTTTCGTCTTTGATAGGCTCGTACACCTCAAAATAGTTTTTAAATAACTGAAAATTGCTGGCGGAATCTCTGAAAATCGGCTGAAAGTTACTCCTACTTCTATAGAGTGAGTCGTTGGAAATGAATCTATCGGAGTTTTCCGAATTGAATACAGTATCAGGAACAATAGAAGGGTCGTAAAATGCAAACAGAGATTCTTCGACAAAAAAGCTTCCATAAATTATTTTGGGGTCTTTCGATAGTATATTAAACAGATTCTGTTGTGCTGAATTCTGTTGGTAAATAGAAACGGTCGCTTCATTTTGGTTGCCTACAACTCTGGCTAATTGCCTTAAATCTTCTATATTTTTCTTTTGAAATGAAATAAAATCGTAGACAATAAAAATACTAAATGAAAATACAAGGGAAAGCGTACTAATCAACATTAAGATGAAGAGTATTTTGATTCGTATAGAAGAGTTTATGAACCTACTTATTACCATAAGACTCTATTTGTTTTGCCATTTGCCAAAGCCGGGAGTCTATTATCAGATTGGCTTTGTTGGCAGCATCGGAATTTATAGTAAAAAAATTATTCCTATCCACATTCATTACCCCTCCGTACCTACAGAAATCATCAATATTGTCGCCAATAGTTAAAATATTAGTCCGCCTATATTTACTGCTATTTAGTTCTTCAAATATCTCTTTTATTTCGTTTCTTTTCGATTGAGTTACAAAAATGATATGGCTACCTTTTAAGTCGTTAAGTGAGTTGCCTCTTTTTACCTCCCAGGTTCTCCCTCTTATTCTCCTATTTCTTAATATATCGTCTATTGATGCACCGAAGGGATCATCGCCCAAAATCCCCAATACAATTTTATTTTCTGCATTAAATACCCGCTCTGGCCATGTTACAAATCGCCCAAAATGATAAATCATCATCCCTCTAATTTCGTAATAACCAAATTGAGCAGAGGCATTTTTAGGAGCTAGGCTCATAAAAAGTAATAGAAACAGTGCTGTTTTAGTAGTATTTCGGAAAATATTTTTCAACGGTTATTCGGTTTTTATCTTTGGTAGTTAAGCATAAAATGCTCAACTAAAATAAGGAGGTTGGTTGCATAAAACAACTTTACAATGATATAGAGATGTTCTCAATAGTTAGAACTTTCAAAAACAATAACATCTATTACCAGATTATTCCCTGCCGTGGCACCTCTGGTAGGGTTTTGTAACTCCGAGAAAATTATTTGAGAAGGGTCTAATCCTTTGCTCTCAAATACTGCTTGTATTTCGGCAATAATTTTATCGTAGCTTGCCTGCACCTGCTCTTTATTGCGAGCATAGGCCACAAACTCTGTATCTACACTTGAGACTTTTAATAGGAAGTCTGCTAACTCCTGAATATTTTGAATGTTATTTCTGCCTAACCTAGATGCCCCAGAAGCAAATTTCAGGCTATATTCTGCCAGCACTTTTCTTCCTTTAGTATCGGGCTTGCCATAAAAAACCATCTGAGAACCTATCATTTGAGGCTCTTGCAGCGTTGCTAAAATTTCGGCATTAGCAACATCAAAGGCGCTTTTTACTCTCTCAAACAAC
>CAZFQW010000543.1:0-3054 GCA_964521225.1 uncultured Roseobacteraceae bacterium | reverse complement strand
GCGCTCTTTAAATTTTTTATTTTCAAATGCTTACAAAAACTTAAACATGCTCTAAATTTAGAAATAAAACACTTAAGTAAGTATTCCCAAATTTTGTTACTCTGCTGCGCTGTTTTGTTAAAGAAAGTAGTATTGTTAACTCCGATAGCCTAATATTTTCACTATCGTTTAAATTTGCTTTTAAAAGCATAAAAAAGTATGAAAAAAACACATATATGGTGGTTAGTGCTAGGTTTGTTAGCAACGCAAATGGCTTGCTCGCCACTTCAAGAACCAGAATTCCGTGGGGTTCAGAATATGAAAGTAGTTTCTCAGGGTGATGCATTTGTGGTAAATGCAGAAGCAATTATGTTTAATCCCAACAAGAAAAACTTAAAACTTTACGAGATAGACCTAGATGTAAATATTAACGAGGCTAACGTTGGGCATATTTTAGATTCTACCGAAGTAGATGTACCCGCCAACGAAGTTTTTTATGTGCCGGTAAGAGTTACCGTTCCCACTAAAGTTATTATGGGTAATCTTATTTCAAGCTTTTTTAGTGCCGCCGAAGACCGCAAGGTTGAAGTGCAATATAAAGGACATGTAAGAATGAAAGCCTTGGGTTTTAAATTTAAGCTGCCAATTAACGCTAAAAGCAAAATAAAACTTTCGCTTTAAATTTTAACTCTCTTTCGGTCTTTCTTAGCACGCATTCTTTCCGGAACAACTTCTCGAATGGCTTCTTCCAGTAATTTGAGTGCCTTTTCTTTCACCATATTTCGGTGGGTAATTAAACTTATTTCGCGTACAGGCTCAGGGCTTCGGAAGTAACGAACGCTATCGAGTTGTATGGGGCCATACTCTTTAATAGCTAACTCGGGTAAAATGGTTAGTCCTCCAGTAATTTCTACAATTCTTTTAAGGGTTTCTACACTGCCCGTTTGGTAATTAAGATTGGGCATTGCCCGCGTAGTATGCTGGCAAAGGTTTAATATTTGCGTGCGCAAGCAGTGCCCTTCGTCGAGGAGCCAAATATCTTCGCCGTGCAGCATTTCGGTTTTAACAGTGGTGTGCTTTGCTAAATGATGCCCTACATGCAAATAGGCAACAAAGGCTTCGTAATAAAGCGGGCGTTCCCTAATTTGACTCTCTTCTAAAGGAGTCGCTAATATGCCTGCATCTAAAGAACCTTCCTTCAATTTATTTACAATTTGCTCTGTATTATTCTCTGAAATGCTCACTCTTAACTGCGGGTATTTCTTTACAAATTCTACTAAAAATAAGGGCAGCAGATAAGGCGCTACCGTAGGGATTACCCCAATTCTCAATTCTCCTTCAATCTTTTCTTGTGAGTCGTTGGCTATTTCTCTAATTTTTTTAGACTCCGATAAAGTTCTTCTTGCCTGTTCTATAATCGCTTTTCCTGTATCGGTTGCCACTACTGGCTTGCGGCTTCTATCGAACAAACGCATTCCTAGTTCCTCTTCTAGTTTCTGAATTTGCATACTTAGCGTTGGTTGTGTTACAAAACACTTTTCGGCAGCAGCCCCAAAGCTCCCATTGTTTGCAATTGCAACTACATATTCTAATTGAGTAAGTGTCATTTTTTGGTAGTTAGTAATCCTTATAAGTAAATATTCAATTTTAAATGACGAATTATAAAAACACACGCATCGAGCACCTTACCCCATCAATGAATTGTACTTAATTTCGTCTGTCCACTTAAGCACCTATGCAAAATTATTCCTGTAATAATTTTGTATAAGTTGCTGGTAAACAGAGTCTAGTATAAACAGGTAGCTATTTTTACAATTATACTCGCTCGGCGAATACGCAATAGTTTTTGTTGTACTAATTAAAACTAAACAACGCCAATCTGCTTTCGATACTAATGTTATGGAAGAAATATCAAATTAAAGAATAAAGATAAGACTTTCGCTAGATATCCTCAGGATGCATTATCTTGGCCTAAAAAAATACTCATGCCCAATTTTGCCATTCGTTCCGAAGAAGAAGAAATAATGGACGACTTTTCCATTGACGATGCAGGACTACACCGAACGCTTCGCGAGCTAGAAATCATTAACCGTTGGTTAGGGGGAAATGCCATCACAATTCATGCTTTAAAAAAGGTATTGAAACAAATAACACCTAGTTCCCATAAAATTAAAATTGTGGATTTAGGTTGCGGCAGTGGCAATATGCTTCGCTTAATACACGACAATTTTGGGGAGAATTTCAACTTAGAACTAATTGGAATTGATGCAAATGCCGCAGTAGTTCGGCATGCACAAGAACAAAATGACAATCAATATCCGATAAAATATCAAGCGGTTGATATTTTATCGGAAAAATTTAGAACAGAAAAATATGATATTGTTTTATGCACTTTATTCTTACATCATTTCCCCGAAAAAATACTAATTGAAATTCTGACCCACCTCAACCAACAGATAAAAAAAGCGCTCATCATCAACGATTTGCACAGGCATTTTTTAGCGTATCATTCTATCCATTTGCTTACTGCTCTTTTTTCGCGCTCATACATGACCCGCTACGATGCTAAGCTTTCGGTACTAAGGGCATTTTCAAAAAAAGAGATTCAGGATACCTTAAAAAAATCGGGTTGGAAAAATTTTTCTATCCGCTGGAAATGGGCATTTCGCTGGGCAATTATAGGTTTTAAGGAGAGCTTATAAGGAATTTGTACTATTATTTTTAAGAGGCGTCTATCGCCATACTACTTGATATTTCGGTTTGTAAGACCACAAAAGGAAGGAGCATCATTGTCTTCGCCGACAACGGTGCTCCTTCCTTTTGTTGCCCCTCTCTTACATATTGAAGCGTGTTTTAAAGTTAAAATTCGTAAGCTGCCGAATAAGAAAAATAAATGAGCGTATTTGCAACTCAAAAACCTGCCACTTCTTCTCTCCAAACTTTTAAAGGTTGTTTTTTTAAGATTAAGTCGGCTGCTTTTTCGGCAATCATTATCGTAGGTGCATTTGTATTTCCTCTTGGAATAATAGGCATAATCGAGGCATCTGCAATTCTCAGATTTTCAATGCCATGCAC
>CAZFQW010000542.1:0-3067 GCA_964521225.1 uncultured Roseobacteraceae bacterium | reverse complement strand
TACCCTACCGCACCATTCCCGAAAACCCAAAAGAATACACTGCTTGCACCGTAGCGGCACGAGCCATTGATGGTTTAGGTTTCCGCTATTATTGGGCAACCGATGGTTTAAGAACAGAAGATTTAAGCTATAAACCCAACGAAGAGGCAAGAAATACCGAGGCAACCATCGACCATATTTATGGACTTGCCTTAATGATTCACAATACAATGCTAAAAAAAGAACACCTAAGAGATGAGGCTTATACTGCCCTTTCTTTTGCAGAAAAGCGCGCCAATACTTTAAAAATGCTGAAAGAAGCGAGTGATATTTTGAAAAAAAGTCAGCCTAAAGACATGGAAGAGTTCAAGATTAGATTTGCCACTTCGGAAGTTCCTTTCTGGAATTTAATGAATGGTCCTATTGAAGATGCGGTTTGGCACGTCGGTCAAGTAGTCTCTTTTAGGAGGTCGTCGGGAAATCCTTTCAACCCGAAAGTGAATGTGTTTATGGGAACGGTGAAGGAGTAAAACAAGGGCGATATCCAAGCAAGAAAGAAGTAATCATAAAACTATCTCAATCGGTTTTGTTACAAGTTCAATTGGCGATATTTCAAGGAAAAGCTCTTTAATCGACTTATATTGCTATTACAACTCAATACTATTATGGTTGAGCCCTTCTTAGACAATCAATTATATTTTGACAAAAAAAGATTAATCATATCTTGTTAAGCAAGTATCACTTACAATTCTCCAAAACTTATGAACAGAAAAGTAATTATCGTATCGAACAGACTTCCTGTTACAATTAAAAAAGAGGGCGATTCATTAAATTCCTACCCGAGTACAGGCGGTTTGGCTACCGGACTAAGTTCTGTATACAAACAAGGCAATAATTTGTGGATTGGTTGGCCCGGCGTTAGCGAAATAGAAGAAGTTGAGAAAAAAGATGTTATAAAATCTTTGAGGAAAGATAACATGGCACCTATTTTCCTTTCGCAACAAGACATTGAAGACTTCTACGAAGGCTTTAGTAATGGCACTATATGGCCTTTGTATCATTATTTTCCGGAATTTGCACATTATGACCAAGTACTGTGGGAGGCTTACAAAAAAGTGAATCAGCAATTTTGCGATGAAATTTTGCAGCATGCCTCTCCCGAAGATATCATTTGGGTGCACGATTACCAGTTACTTCTACTCCCAAAAATGCTTCGCGATAAGCTCCCCAATGCCACTATCGGGTTTTTTCAACACATTCCATTTCCTTCCTACGAAATTTTCAGGCTGTTCCCTTGGCGTTTAGAAATTTTGGAAGGAATGCTCGGTGCTGACTTAATTGGCTTCCATACCTACGACGATATGCGCCACTTTTTGAGTTCCGTCAACAGAATTGTGGGTATAGGCAACACAATGGGGCAGCTCAGGCTACACGATAGACTTATTGCAGTAGATTCGTTCCCCATGGGAATTGACTACGAAAAGTTTGAAAATGCCCCAAAAACCAAGGAAACCAAAGAAAGACTAAAAGATTATAAGCGAATTTTTGAAGGGCAAAAAGTGGTTCTTTCTATTGATCGCCTAGACTACTCTAAAGGCATAAAACAACGCTTAAACGCTTTTGACTTATTTTTAGATAAATACCCAGAATACGTCGGGAAAGTCTCCTTACTATTAATTGTAGTCCCCTCAAGAGATAAAGTCTATCAGTATCAACAACTTAAAGAAGAAATAGACACCCTAGTAGGCAGGCTAGATGGTAAGTACAGCAAAATTGGCTGGACCCCAATTCATTACTTTTATCGTTCGTTCTCCTTCCATGATCTTTCTGCCATGTACAGCGAAGCCGAGGTCGCCTTGATCACTCCTCTAAGAGATGGGATGAACCTTATCTGTAAAGAATATATTGCCAGTAAGAATAATAAAAAGGGCGTTTTAATCTTGAGCGAAATGGCAGGTGCTGCCAAAGAACTTTCCGAAGCCATTATTATTAACCCAAACGATGAAGATAAGCTAGTTGAAGCAATGCACCAAGCACTCACCATGACAGAAGAGGAGCAAATTGCCAGAAATACCGAAATGCAAAGCAAATTAAAACGCTACAATATATACCGTTGGGTAGAAGTTTTTATGCAGCAATTAGAAGAAATAAAAGAAAAACAGAAAAAGCTAAACATGCGGGTAATCACAGACTCTAACATCAATAAAATGATGGCGCAGTACGAAGAAGCGAAAAGAGCCATCTTATTTCTCGATTACGACGGCACGCTAAAACCCTTCGTAAAAAACCCTCAAGATGCTTACCCAGACCCTGAGCTGCATCAGCTAATTGAAAAACTTAGTAAAAACAAAAAAATAAGATTGGTAATTATAAGCGGAAGAGACCGCCAAACGCTTGACGGCTGGTTAGGAAAATACAACCTAGATATCATTGCAGAGCATGGCGTTTGGTTGCGAGAAAACATAGATGGCAAACCAACTTGGCGTATGATTGACGACTTAGACCAAGGTTGGAAAGAAAAAATCTATAGTATTTTAGAGCTTTATGTAGACAGAACCCCAGGGGCTTTTATTGAAGATAAAGACTATTCGCTCGTTTGGCACTACCGCAAAGCCGATATTGAATTTGGTGAGTTAAGAGCCAGAGAACTTTCTAGTAATATCTCCTATTTAATTTCAAACATGAACCTACAAATAATGGATGGTAACAAGGTGCTTGAAATCAAAAATAGAGACGTAAACAAAGGGAAGGCCGCCAGAAAATTCTTAGCACAAGAAGATTATGAATTTATTTTAGCCGTTGGAGACGATTTAACCGACGAAGACACCTTCGAGGCTATGCCCGAAGAAGCATTTACTTTTAAAGTAGGTCTTACTACCTCCGCAGCCCGTTTTAACATCCGTTCGGCAGAACAGGTACGTAGAATGCTCGAAAAATTTATAGAGTAGCAAAGTTAAACAACGCTTCTTATTTAAACCTGTAAGGATTTCTGAATCTTTACAGGTTTTCTATCAACGCTAACTAGTTGTAAAGAAATCAACAAGCCTCATCTAAAGGTTAACTATATTTGCATTTTGAAAAAAACAGG
>CAZFQW010000541.1:0-3085 GCA_964521225.1 uncultured Roseobacteraceae bacterium | reverse complement strand
AGTTTCTGAAAAAAATGCGGGAGAATACAACCAAGCCATTATGGAGTTTGGCGCTACCCAATGCACCCCCCAAAAACCCAATTGCATGTTTTGCCCTTTTGCCGGCTTATGTGTGGCCAACCAAACAGGCGCACAGGCAACTTTGCCAGTAAAACTCAAAAAAGTAAAAGTGCGGGATAGGTTTTTCCATTATTTAGTTTTGGAGCATGAAGGAGAATTTATCTTGAAAGAAAGAAAAGAAAAGGGAATATGGCAGGGCTTGTACGATTTTATCAATATAGAAAATGAACGAAAGCTAACGGAAGAAGAGTTACTAGAAAAAGTATCTGAATTTTTAGCGTTCAGCCAAATTACGCTCAAGGAAGTATCAGAAGAATACAAGCATGTACTCACACACCAAAGGCTATTCGTTCGTTTTTATCATATCATATTACAAAAAAAAAATAATAGAATAGGAGAAACTGCCGCTCAGTTTTTCACAACTAGTCAGGTAGAACGTTTACCTAAGCCCACTTTAATTCAAAAATATTTAGAGAAAAAATTTAACTGATATTTAAATAATGCTTAAATTAAGGTTCAGGAACTGAAATTTTAGATAGAAGTACTATTATCAGAACCTAGCTTTTATATTTTTGCAATTCGAAAATTAAATCTATTACAATCTATGTCTGGAGTTAACAAAGTTATTCTTGTAGGGAATTTAGGTAGAGACCCTGAAGTAAGACACCTAGAAAGCGGTGTAGCGGTAGCCTCATTTTCAATCGCAACTTCTGAAACATACAAAGATAAAAATACAGGTGAGCGCAAAACAAATACCGAATGGCACAATATTGTTTTGTGGAGAGGCCTTGCAGAAATTGCTGAAAAATACCTTAAAAAAGGCGGACAGGTATACATTGAAGGAAAATTGAGAACTCGTACTTGGCAAGACCAAGAAGGAAATGACAGGAGAACTACTGAAATAGTAGCCGATAATATGACTCTTTTAGGAGGAAAACAAGCGAGTGGAAATTCTTATCAGGTTCCTGCGCCAAGTGCTTCTGATATACCTTATGACAAGCAGCGTGCGTCTGGCAGTTCATCGGTAGCAGAACCCGACTCAAATGGTGAAGATGATTTACCGTTTTAATTGGCAAATTCAACAAAAATGAATCGATATTATATTAGTGATAGAGGTGAAATAATTTATACGGCTTTCTCTCTTGTTTTGCACCTATTACTTATGAATTTGCTCTGCTTATCTTTCAACAAACTTTCTTAAAATTTGGAATCAAGTATTGACCCTGATCTCGGCGATTTCGTCGGTTCGTATTTTTGGTTTTTAATAGCTGAAATCCCACTCACTACTTATCCACTGATAATAGTAATATTACTGCTATTGATAGTTTCGGCGCTTGTATCGGGTTCCGAAGTGGCTTTTTTCTCGCTCAAACCTACTCACTTAGAGCAGTGCAAAAATGAGCGGAAAGTTGCTGATATTGCCATTTTAAGTCTTTTAGAGAACCCTAAAGCATTGCTAGCCACTATTCTTATTTTGAATAACCTAGTAAACGTAGCCATTGTAACTATCTCAACTTATGTTACTTGGCAAATAGCCGGCAAAGACAACCAACTCGCCATAGCAATACTCACAGGGGTGGTAACAGCCGCCATCGTATTTTATGGCGAAATTGTGCCTAAAGTTTTTGCTACACAAAGAAACTTAAGCTTTGCCAAATTTACCTCTCGCCCTTTGTACATAGCGAATGCCTTGTTTAAACCACTCGCATGGTTTCTTATGAATATGAGCGACTTTATCGAGAAAAAGTTTAAGTCGAAAGGATATCAGGTTTCGGTGAGTGAACTGCACGAGGCACTAGAAATTACCACCCAAACGGAATCTACCGAAGAAGAAAGGGAAATCCTGAAGGGTATTGTAAGTTTTGGGACAAAGCTCGTGAAGCAAGTAATGCATTCAAGAATGGATATTACCGCTTTTGATGTGGAGTTAAATTTTCATCAGCTAATGGATTTAGTAAAAATCTCTGGTTATTCGAGGATACCTATCTATAGAAATACGATTGATTCGCTCGAAGGAATACTTTACGTAAAAGACCTCCTTCCATATCTTGAAAAAGACGAAAATTTTGAATGGCAACAACTAATCAGAAGAGATATTTTCTTTGTGCCAGAAGGGAAAAAAATCGATAAACTCTTAAAAAACTTTCAAGAAAAACGTGTCCACATAGCCATAGTAGCCGACGAATACGGAGGTACTTCAGGACTAATTACCCTGGAAGATATTATTGAAGAAATTGTTGGGGAAATTAACGACGAGTTCGATACCGACGAGCTTAACTACAAAAAGGTAGATGATAACACCTTTACTTTTGAAGGAAAGACCTCCCTGAATGATTTTTGTAAAATAGTAGGGGTAGAGCCTTCCGTGTTCGAAAGTGTAAAAGGAGAGAGCGAATCTTTAGGGGGGCTATTTTTAGAAATTGCTTCTAAAATGCCAAGGCCAGGAGAACAAATAGAGTTTGAAAACTTTGTATTTACCGCAGTTTCAGTTACTAAAAAAAGGATAAAAAGTATTCGCGTATTTATTAAAGAGCGGTTTAACAAACACCTTTCAGATTACCTAGATTAGAAAAAAATTAACCTTCTATGAAGCTACTAGCGAAAGCACTTGGCTACTGTATTATCATTATTTTTATTCTTATTGCTTGTGAAACTACTAGCTACTACCCAAAACCAAGGGGTTTTCATAGAATAGTATTGCCGAAGCACACTTATAAACCCATCCCCGAAGAGTACCCTTATCTATTTAATATTTCACAGGGGGCTATAATTTTGCCAGATACTTCAACTTTTTCTGAACCTTATTGGATTGAAGTTAACTATCCGAAAATCAAGGCAAGCATTAGTATCTCTTACAAAAAAGTACTGAATTACGATTCTTTAATGGGGTATGTAAACACGTCATCAAGGCTTACGCATAAACACAATGTGCGCTCTTCTGCCATTACCGATTATCCTATTATTACCCCAAAAGGCTATGGTGGGGTTATTTCGGAGCTAAGTGGCGATGTACCCAGTTATATGC
>CAZFQW010000540.1:0-3086 GCA_964521225.1 uncultured Roseobacteraceae bacterium | reverse complement strand
GAAAAACATAAACTCTACTTTGAATTTGGTTGCATAAAAACGAAGGGAGGACACTCCCTTGCTCTTCTAAATTCTTATACACGGAATTCTAAATACTGCCATTAAATTATTTACGCTATTTGTCTAAATCTTTTCGTTCGGGGTTTCCTCCTTTTAGAATGGTGTTGGTAATCGTTAATACAATTCTATCTAAATCTCTTACCTCGTATAAAATCTTCCTTACTAAGTCTTCTTTTTCATCAATATCTTCTGAGTGATTAATTAGTTTACACAGCCCCAAAATTCTCGCAACAGGGGCCCTGAGTTTATGGGCATTAATAAAAGCGTACTCTTGCAAAATTTCGTCTTTATGAGTAATCTCCTTTGCCCTACTATGAATCAGCTTTTCAAGGCTTTCGTTAATGGAAACAATCATATCGTTGGTGAATTCTAATTGTTCGTTTTGGTTTTCTATTTCTTTGTTTTTGATTTCAAGCTCTTTATTTTTAGTTTCAATTTCTTTTTTTGATTTATTGAGCTCTTCATTTTTTATTTCTAACAAATAATTCAGCTTATTTTTTTGAATAAAACGAATTATAAAAACAACAATACTGGCTAATAAAAACAAAGCAATAATTATAAGTATCAATACTTCTCTTTCCTCTGTTTTTATTTGTTCTTTTAATAAATCATTTTCTAGCCTATCTTGCTCTTTTTGTAGCAGCATTCTGTTATTTACCTCATTTCTAAAAATATCACTTCTACTTTTATTATTATAAATTGTAGCATAACTCTTTTGGTATAGATTACTGTATTTTAATGCATTTTCTAAATCGTTAAAGTAATTGTAAGAAGCAGATAAAAGCTTGTAGCCTTCCATAAGATTTATCAGCGGAATACTATTTTCATATTTTTTTGCCAGCTCAATTTCTTCTATAGTTATTTTATGGGCTTCAGAATATTTTTTTAAACCCCAAAGTGCTTTTGCTTTGCCAATAGTTAACCTATAGCTTAAGGTGAAATTATTAGTATATTTTGCTTTAATAGCATTTTCAAATGTTTCTAATGCTTTGTTGTATTCTTTTTTAGCTAAATAAATATCGCCTAACATTTGTGAAGCCGCCCCTTCGATAAAAGGATTTTTAGAAGTTTTTAATTGCGATTTTATATTATCAATAATTGTAAAAGCTTTTTCTATACTATCCGATTTATAATATATCTCGGCAAGGTTTATTTGCGAAAGAAATGTTAACCTACTTTTTTGCCCATTTTTTTCTACAAGAGTGGAGGCTTCTTTAAATTGTTCTGTAGCTTCTGGGTACATTCCAATTTTCATATATGCATGGCCTATATTATTAAGTAAAGAACTGTAGTCGTAATGAGTACTCTTATTTTTATATTTCGATTTTAACGAAAGCAAAATATCCACAGCAGGTAAATAATTACCTTCGTCCATTTTAAGATGAGAAATTCCCATGCCCGATATAATATCGCCATGAGGATATTGTATTACTTTTGAAATATTTTGGGCTTTTTTAAAAAGAGCTAAAGCAGAATCAGGAGTTCTTACCAAGTTTTTATACACAAGTGCTTTTTCGCAAAGCGCATCTACCACAGTTTGTGTGTTTTCAATCCCAAAGGCAATATCTTCGGTAATTTTTAAATAATAAAATGCTTCTTTTTCCGACCCATTACTAATGGCAATTTTAGCAAGCAAGAAATTTGCTTCCATTTCTAGTTTTGGTCGAGTTTCCGTTTTAGCATAATTGATTACCGATAAGGCAATATTTCTGGCAGAATCGGGGTGTGTTTCATATATTTCTGTGGCTAAAGCAAGCTCACGTTCTAAATCGGATACTTGGTAAATCCCATTTGGAAGTAGCATAAAAAGCCTTAAAATAAAAAATATGATAGATGTATATGTGCTAAAAAATGACAAATTGGAAGTTTTAATTTAAGAAATAAATGTATTGAAATAAAAGTAAGTAAATAGGCAAAATTAAGTATGATTTATTTATAAAGTAAAGTGCTTGAAATGAGTATTTTATTAATTCGTAATTTAAAATTGAACATTTACTTATCGCAACTGCTTTTTAATATTAGGTTTGTTATTTCCCAAATTCAAATTAGAACTTTTTTAGCAGTTAAACAGCCTGTTATTTTAAACGCAATAAGACTAGGCAGGGTATTATTCTGCTGGTAAATAAATCTTAAAGTTTGTGCCTCTATCCGGAACGGAGTTAAAAGTAAGCTCACCATTATGCTCTTTAATAATTTGATAGCTAATTGACATCCCTAAACCGGTACCCTTTCCTACTTCTTTGGTGGTAAAAAAAGGGTCAAATATTTTTTGTTGTATATCTGATGGAATGCCTACACCATTATCGGTAATTTCTATGATAATATTACGCGCTACAAGCGATGTTTTTAGCTCTATTCTTCCTTGAAACGCCTTATTTTTATTTTCTTCAATTGCCTGAATAGCATTATTTATAATATTCATAAATACTTGACTTATTTTACCTCCATAGCATATTATTAAAGGAATTACACTGTAATTTTTTATAATTTGAATGTTGTTTTCATGTACTTGTTTATGCAACAAGGCGATAGTAGCATTTAGCCCTTCATGAATATCGAAAGGAATAAGTTCATTTTCTTCTGATTTTGTGAAACTATGTAGCCCTTTCACAATAGAAGTAGTTCTTAAAGCTCCTTCTTTTATATCGGCAATCATATTGTGCAAGTCGTTTACAAGAGTAGAGTAACCCATGTTTTTTTGATGAGCTTGCACCTCTTTCAGTTTTTCTAAAGGGTTTGTACTTTGGGCAGCACTGTTATATCTATTTAATAAATCAATAATTTCGTCGGAAAGGGCTTTGAGCGTATCTATACCTGCATAAACAAAATTAATTGCATTATTAATTTCATGGGAGATGCCCGCAGTTAGTTGCCCTAAAGAAGCTAGTTTTTCCGATTGTACTATTTGGTTTTGAGCTACCTTAAATTTCACCAAAGCTTTTTCGAGGGCAGCGCGTTGTTTTTTTTCTTTTTTTAATATCAATTCAACCTGCTCTTTCGACTGAAATAAATCTTCGTTTACAATG
>CAZFQW010000539.1:0-3086 GCA_964521225.1 uncultured Roseobacteraceae bacterium | reverse complement strand
TAAGTAAAAGTAAATCATCGTTTTATCATCATTTTGGCGATTTAGACCTTTTTAAAACAGAATTATTAAATCATCATATAAAAAAATCTAAATTAATTGCCGAAAAGGCAAAAAACTGCAAAAAAATGGTTCCTGATATTATCCATTTATTAGTAGAGTCGAAAATAGATATTTTCTTTAATCGGCAATTGAGGATTAACAGGAACATTCAAGCATTTAAAGAATGCTCTGAAAAGGCGAGTGGTTTGGTTGAAAATGCGTTCCTAGAGGTTTGGTCGAAAGATTTAGGCTTGGGAAATGAAATGCAATTGGGGAGAATTATTTTAAATTTAATTGTAGAGAATTTCTATTTAAAAGTAACGGAAGACAGCCTAGATTATGAGTGGATTGCCAATTATTTTAACGAAATAAAAAGCATGGTAAAGGCAATGACAAAAACCGGGAAGTGATTGTACGCCCCCGTCTATAATATTTTAGAAAGAAGAGATAGATTTACCTAACAATCATAATCTCCCATAAATATGAAATTGAATACACTAAAATATTTATTCGTTTATATTACCCCTGCGGTGATTTTATTTTCGCTTTCCTCTACCAATTATTGGTCTTATTTTGCCTTAATATTCATTTTTGTGATTATTCCTTCTGTAGAACTTTTCACAAAAGGTTCTACCGCTAATTTTAGCCAAATGGAAGAAGAAGTAGCAAAAAACGATAGGTTTTACGATTTTCTTCTCTATGCTTTAGTGCCTGTTCAATATTTCACTCTATTTTATTTTCTAAATCATGTAAGTGTTGAATCGCTGCCGCTTTCCGTAAAAATAGGCTTAACTACGGCTTACGGAATGTCGTGCGGGGTTTTAGGGATTAACGCAGCGCATGAGCTGGGGCACAGAAATACTTGGCACGAGCAACTGATGAGTAAAATGTTGTTATTGAGCACATTGTATACCCATTTTTTTATTGAGCATAATAGAGGACACCACCGAAATGTTTCCACCGATAACGACCCTGCTTCGAGCCGCTATGGCGAGTTAGTGTATACTTTTTATTTCCGTTCTATTTTTGGAGGTTGGATTTCTGCATGGAAATTAGAAGCAGAACGATTAAAAAAGAAAGATGTTTCTGTTTTTAGCCTTCAAAATGAAATGCTTCGTTTCCAATTAATTGAAATTACTTTAATTGCATTTATTGGATACATGTTTGGGCTTGAAACATTATTATTTTTTATCATAGGGTCAATTATCGGAGCTATTTTATTAGAAACAGTCAATTATATTGAACACTACGGCCTGCGCAGAAAAATAAAAGGAAATAAATATGAGAGAACGCTCCCTATACACTCATGGAATTCTAACCATCCTTTTGGTCGCTTGTTGCTTTTAGAGCTTTCCCGCCATTCTGACCACCATTTTATGGCAAATAGAAAATACCAGATTCTACGCCATTTTGACGATAGCCCCCAAATGCCCACGGGCTACCCCGGTATGATGCTACTCGCACTTTTTCCGCCACTTTGGTTTATGGTGATGCATAAACAAATAAAGTATTATGAGGAGAAAAGAGTGGAAGAGGCTGCTGTTTAAAAATCATCATCATTAAATAAAAAAGACCGTCATTGCGAACGACGAAAGGAGCGTGGCAATCTGCATCGGTTTAACTACACTTTTACAGATTGCTTCACTCCGTTCGCAATGACGGTATTTATTGCGTTTTTAATTCGTAATTAATTCAGTCGTAATTCAATTAATTATTTCTTCTTAGGTTTACCCATATTCATGTGCAAAATATCGGTAGAACGGTCCGATTTATCGCCCATTAAATGGCGACTGAAATAATCGGCACGCATCCAAAAGAAATATTCATTTCTTGCACTATAACCATGTCGCTCTCCTGGGAAATTGAAAAAATCGAAACGCTTATTGGCATTAATGAGGGCATTTGCCATACGGATAGTACCCGCAGGATGCACATTATTATCAATATCACCTGTGGTTAGTAATAATTTCCCTTTGAGGTTTTTGGCTAAATCAGGATTTTTTTCAATATCATAAATAAACTTTGCCGCGCCTTCGTCGTTTACTTCTTCTTTTACGCCGTGGTGCTTTTCGCTCCACCAACGGTTATAAACCGCATTATCGTGATTTCCCGAAGAAGATACAGCAACTTTAAAGAAATCGGGGTACACTAGCATTGCCGCTGTTGACATAAACGCACCACCCGAATGACCGAAGATTCCTACTTTATTAATGTCAATAAAATCGTGGCGATATGCCAGTTGCTCGGCAACTACTTTTTTATCTTCTAGTCCATAATCGCGGAGGTTGCCATAGCCATAGTTGTGGTACCACTTCGAACGCCCCGGATGCCCCCCTCTATTACCCAAAGTAATTACCACAAAACCTAACTGTGCCATGCGGTCGGTTCTATCCATCCTTGCCGAAAAAGACTTACTTACCGCTTCGGTTTGTGGCCCTGGGTACACATACTCAATCAGCGGATAAACCTTGGTTGAATCGAAGTTAAAAGGCTTGTACATCACCCCATAAATATCGGTAATTCCATCGCCTGCTTTTGCTTTAAAAGGTTCTGGAAACTGATATCCCGCTTGCATAAGCTGAGAAAGGTCAGCCGTTTCTAAGTTCATTACTACGGTTCCTCGTGCATCTACCAAATCAGATTTTGGGGTAGTATTCACCCTAGAATAATTACTCACAAAGTAGGTCTTTTCATCGTTCATGTTTACGCTGAAATTATAATTTCCAGTATTTAAAAGTTGTAAACCAGAACCATCGAAATTCACTCGGTATAAATGGCTGTAATAAGGGTCTTCGCCTGCTTCTTTGCCGTTTGCTGTAAAAAATACTACTCGGTTCTTATCATCTACTCCCTCAATTCCCGATACGTGCCAGGGGCCTCTGGTAATTTGGTTTTTCACATTGCCGTTGTTATCGTACAAGTACAAATGCGCCCAGCCATCTCGCTCCGACCAATGGATAATTTCTTGCCCATCATTCACCAAAGCAGGGGTTGCAAAGTCAATGTAAGTGTTAAGTCTTTCCTCTACCACCACTTTCACATTGCCG
>CAZFQW010000538.1:0-3090 GCA_964521225.1 uncultured Roseobacteraceae bacterium | reverse complement strand
CTTGTAACTCCCTTGCTCTTCTAAATTCTTATACACGGAATTCTAAATACTGCCCGCGTTAAGGGCTAAATCGAAAGTTTTTGCTATTTATAAAACAAAAATGAATAATTGAATGGTGAGTGCTTGTTTGCCTCGCAACAAACCATACCAATGTGCATTGAATTAATTGATTAAAACCACTTACTCAATTCATTAAAAGATTTCACTTTGAAATAGAGTTAACCATTAATAATGTATTAAACAACTACTTTTACGGCTCAATTAAACACCACATACTATGTCTTTTTCTTCTTTAGGATTGTCGCCAGATTTACAGGATATTTTGAGCAAAGAAAATTATTTGCAGCCTTACCCCATTCAGGAATTGGTGATTCCGCTTATTTTAAAAGGGAAAGACGTATTGGGCATTGCCAAAACAGGATCGGGGAAAACGGCGAGTTACGTGTTACCCATCCTTCAAAACCAAGGAGGAAGAAAACCTGCAAAAAATAGGTACATCAGTGTACTCATTGTAGTTCCTACCCGCGAGCTAGCCGTTCAGGTGAGCGAGGTAGTTCAACTATTTGCTGCGGCTTTGCCTACTCCCATAAACAGCATGGCGGTATTCGGAGGGGTGTCTATCAATCCGCAAATGATGAAAATGTCGGGCGTTGAAATACTAATTGCCACGCCGGGTCGCCTGTTAGAATTAGTACAAAACAAGGCAGTTCATCTCTCTGAAATTAATACGCTAGTACTCGACGAAGCTGATAAAATGCTTAATAAAGGGTTTAAGAAAGAGATGAATCAGATTTTGGCACTTCTTCCTAAAAACAGGCAAAACCTACTTTTTTCGGCAACCTTAAACCCTGATTTAGAAGGAATTACTGACGTGATTTTAACAAATCTAGCCATTGTAAAAATAGAGGAAAAGGAAAATGATGTTGGGCTGATTCAACAAAAAGCCTATTTAGTTACAGAGGAGAAAAAAGGACCTTTTTTACGCTATTTAATTAAGAAAAATAAGCTGAGCCAAGTACTTATTTTTGTTTCTTCTACACATAAAGCCGATAGTGTTGTCAATAAATTACGGAAAAATAGGATAGAAGCTATAGCCATTCACAGCAAAAAAAGTCAGGCAGCTCGCACGGAGTCTTTAATCTATTTTAAAGAAGGTAGGTTGCGGGTATTGGTAACCACAGATTTATTGGCGCGTGGCATCGATATCGAGTTTTTGCCCTATGTGATTAATTATGAGTTACCACGCTCACCCAAAGATTTTGTGCATCGGATTGGCAGAACGGGGCGAGCAGAATCGCCCGGGCAAGCTTTTACCTTGGTAACTCCCGAAGAAATACATCATTTTGAGGTTATTCAGAAAAAAATGAAAAAGCAAATCATAGTTGAGAAGACAGATATGATTGATTTGCATGGTTTTTAGTAAAACCACTCACCTCGTAGAAGAGTACGTCTGTTATCAAAGTGTTACACTACAACTTATTGCGTTCTTCGCATGAACATAAGCATTGCGCTTAGAGTTGAGTACAAAATGCTATGATAATATAAAGCTATTATGATTAAAAACTACATTTTAATTACTTTCCTGCTCACCTTTTCGACTATAACAGCCTATACACAATCTAAAGAGATTACCCTTATCGGTAAAGTGATAGATGAGCAAACGGGTACTCCAATGGAATACGCTACTTTGATGCTCCAACCACTAGATACCCTTGAAGATATATCGGGCGGCATCACCGGTATGGATGGAAAATTTAAAGTAAAAGTTGCACCGGGTGTCTACAACATTCGTGTCGGGTTTATTGCTTACCAATCGTATGAGTTGAAAAATCAGGAATTAACGAAATCTCTCGATTTGGGTGTAATCAAGCTATCCGTTGATGCTACTGAACTAGAAGCGGTGACTGTTCAAGGGGAAAAGACGACAGTAGAGGTAAGATTGGATAAAAAAATATATAATATCGGGCAAGATTTAACTAATAGTGGTGGAACTGTAAGTGACGCACTGGGCAACATTCCTTCAGTTACGGTTGATGTTGATGGAGCCGTTGCACTTAGAGGGAATGATAACGTCAGAATTTTAATTAATGGCAGACCATCGGCATTGGCTGGTTTTGGCTCTACGGAGGCATTGCGTCAGCTTCCTGCCGATGCCATCGAAAAAGTAGAAGTAATCACCAGTCCTTCCGCTAGATACGATGCTGAAGGTACAGCCGGTATTCTGAACATTATATTGAAGAAGGAAAAAACACGGGGGTTTAACGGACTCATCAATGCTGGCATTGGTTATCCCGATGCCGCAAATATTACTTCTAATCTCAATTGGCGGACAGATAAATTCAATTTTTTTAATACAATCGGGTATTCTTTTCGTAAACCTCCTGGAAATGGTTTATTCGACAATACCTATGTTAATGGTACCTTTGATAGAATTATAGAAAACCGCGATATTCAAAGAAGAAACAGTGGTTTCAACCTTAATACAGGAATAGAATACTTTTTAACAGAGCGTTCTTCGTTAACAGCGAGTGCTTTCGGTAGAATTAATGATGGGAAAGATGTAACCAATAACAATAATACCCGATTTATCTCCCAAGAAATAGATAGCAGAACATTGAGGACTGAAGAAGAGAGAGAAGAGGAAAAGAGTTACCAGTTTTCACTCAGTTATAATAATGATATTAATAGCGAAGGACACAATCTGACCGCTAGTGTGCAATATTCTTTCGACGAAGAGAACAAGCCAACAACAATTAGCGAGGAGAATATTTTTCCTAGTCAGGCAATTATTGCTAGTGAAAACATAAATGAGATTGAAATACAGAATGAATTTCTTGCCCAAGTAGATTATGTATTGCCTATGGGAAATGCGCAATTTGAGGCTGGATACAGAGGCAACTGGGAGCAAACCGATACAGACTTTGCGCTCGAAGAGCTCAATATTGAAACGGGAGAACTTGTAGAAAACTTGGGATTGACAAACCGATTTGTGTTCGACCAAATCATCCAAGCAGTGTACACACAGTATGGTAATATATATGGTAAATTTTCTTACCTGTTAGGGCTGAGATTGGAAAACACAAGATTGAA
>CAZFQW010000537.1:0-3096 GCA_964521225.1 uncultured Roseobacteraceae bacterium | reverse complement strand
CTTACCAATCCAGTTTCGTTGCATTTCTTTCAAAGAATCTGACCAATCGAGAGTATCGAGGTTTGCAGCTAGGCGGTCGGCAAATGCGGTGATTCGCATCATCCATTGCTTCATTTTTTTGCGTTCTACGGGGTAGCCTCCACGCTCGGAGAAGCCGTCTTTCACCTCGTCGTTTGCGAGTACCGAACCTAAACCGGGGCACCAGTTTACCATCGCTTCCGCAGGGTGAGTTAAACGATACTGCAACAAGATTTTTTCTTTTTCTAGTGCTGAAAAGCCTTTCCATTCTTCGGCGGTAAATGCCGTTGCATCTTCGTCGCAAACAGCATTTACTCCTGTACTTCCTTTTTGCTCAAAGCTGGCAATGAGTCCGTTGATAGACTCCGCTTTATTGGTGTCGTGATTATACCAAGCATTAAAAAGTTGTTCGAAAATCCATTGAGTCCACCGATAAAAATCTGGGCTTGAGGTTTGTATTTCTCTGCTCCAATCGAAGCTAAAACCAATTTTGGCTAACTGATTTTTGAAAGTGCCAATATTTTTTTCGGTTGTAATAGCAGGATGTTGCCCTGTATCAATCGCATACTGCTCGGCAGGCAATCCAAAAGAATCGAATCCCATGGGGTGCAATACGTTGAAGCCTTTCAGTTTTTTGTAGCGACTTACAATATCCGAAGCAATGTATCCTAGTGGATGCCCTACATGTAGGCCCGCTCCAGAGGGGTAAGGAAACATATCTAATACGTAAAACTTCTTCGGGTTTGAAAAGTCGTTGTCTACCTTATAAATATTTTCTTCTTTCCAGCGTTTTTGCCACTTCTCTTCTATTTCTTTATGCTGATATTCTGCCATTGAATCTTAGTTATGAATTTTGAGTGTTTAGTTTTGAGTTATTAAAACTCTGCGTTTTGAGGAGTTCTTGGGAATGGAATGACGTCGCGAATATTCCCCATGCCTGTGATGAACAGAATCATTCGCTCGAAGCCTAAACCGAAACCGCTATGCGGAGCAGAACCAAACTTTCTCAGTTCTAAATACCACCACATTTCCTCTTCGGGGATTCCCACTTCTGTCATTCTTTCTAATAGTTTATCAAGATTATCCTCTCTTTGTGAGCCTCCAATCATTTCGCCGATACCTGGGAATAAAACATCCATTGCACGAACTGTTTTCCCATCGTTGTTAGCTTTCATGTAAAACGCTTTGATCGACCTCGGGTAATCCGTTAAAATCACGGGGGTTTTAAAGTGCTTTTCTACTAAATAGCGTTCATGTTCCGACTGTAAATCAATGCCCCACTCAATAGGATACTTAAATTTCTTTTTCTTATGATGTTTAGAGTTTAAGAGTACATCAATCGCTTCAGTGTAAGTAAGTCGTTTAAAGTCGTTCTCTACCACAAACTTTAATTGCTCTAAAAGACCTAATTCTGCTCTTTCGTTCTGTGGTTTGCCTTTGTTCTCTTCCTCGAAGCGCTTGTCTAAAAACTCTAAATCTTTTTCGCAGTTTTCTAACGCATAATTGACTAAATACTTTGTAAACTCTTCTGCTAAATCCATATTTTCGTTTAAATCATAGAAAGCCATTTCTGGTTCTATCATCCAAAACTCTGCTAAATGCCTTGAGGTATTAGAGTTTTCAGCTCTGAAGGTTGGCCCAAAAGTGTAAACTTCCCCTAGTGAGAGGGCTCCAATTTCAGCTTCTAATTGGCCCGAAACGGTGAGGTTGGTTTCCTTTCCAAAGAAGTCTTCTTTATAGTCCACATCCCCTTCTTCTGTGACCGGTGGGTTTTGCGCAGGCAACGTAGTTACTCTAAACATTTCGCCCGCTCCTTCGGCATCGGAACCTGTAATAATGGGGGCATGTAGGTAATAAAATCCTTTCTCATGAAAAAACTTATGCACTGCGTAAGCGATATTATGGCGTATGCGCATTACCGCGCTTATGGTATTTGTTCTTGGGCGTAAGTGAGCAATCTCTCTTAAAAATTCAAGTGAGTGCTTTTTGGGTTGCAAAGGATACTTTTCTGGGTCTGCTTCTCCTAAAATTTCCAGTTCTGTTACTTGTACCTCGTAAGACTGCCCTTTACCAGCCGATTTTACTAATTTACCCGTAGCTGCCAAACAAGCACCTGTGGTTACGCCTTTGATAGCTTCCTCAGAAATTTCTTCAAAATTAACAACCAACTGAATATTTTCAATGGTAGAGCCATCGTTGAGCGCAACAAAAGATACATAATTATTACCTCTGCGTGTTCTTACCCATCCTTTCACATGTATTTGCTCATCCACTTGCATTCCCGTTAAGAGTGCTTTAATCTTTGTCCTTTTCACGGTTGTTTAGTTTGAATATTAATTTTTAAAAATCACGAAAGAAAAACCCTCAAAACTAGATTGTTTTGAGGGTATCGCATCGCAAAAAAAACTCTTTTTAAAGTATATTCAAAACCTATGGAGCGGTTTATCGAAGATGTTATGATTTTTTATTTAAAAATGAGCCCATCGCTTTTTTCTGACAAGAGGTGCTGCACCTCTAACCAAAGCAATCTTATCTCATTAATTTCGGCTGTGTTGCTGTTTGTTTCGTCGAAGTAAAATACTAAATACTCGTTGGTAAGGGTAAACTTATCAAACATTCTTTTAGGGTCTGGCTTAAAGTTTTGGGCTTTGCCTTTGAGCAAATTGTAAATTTCGTTTCCGAAGCTCGCCTCCTTAGAAAAAATAGTGTTAGGATGAACCCTTCGTTTCGCAGAAAGATTATAGTTAAAGGTAAGGATATGCGTTTTTTTTCCATAACGGTCGCCAAAATCTATATCCTTTTGGAACTGCACACTTACTAGTTGGTCTGAATTGAATGTTACCAAATAATCGAAATTAAAGACCCCGTAGGTTAGCTCAGCACTTCTGCTTTGCAGCGTTCTCATTTCTTCTTTAAAATCGGCAATTGACTGAGTCATTACTTGCTGAATTCCCAAGTTTATTTCGTGGCGATCTTCTTCGTCAATACCATCAGCTTCCGGATAACTTACAAAAAGTTTAAAAAGCTCCGTAGGGTTATCTTTATTGAAATTCTTGCGAGTGAACGTAATTTGTTCTG
>CAZFQW010000536.1:0-3109 GCA_964521225.1 uncultured Roseobacteraceae bacterium | reverse complement strand
TCCTATCACCTTATCGGGGCGGTTGGTAACGGCGGCCACCTTGGTAATTGAGATAGACGAAGTATTGGTGGCAAGAATCGTTTCGGGTTGGCAGAGGTAATCTAAATCTTTAAAAATCTTTTCTTTAATATCCTCATTTTCGGTAGCGGCTTCTATTACAAGTTCGGCTTCTTTTACCGCTTCGGGCAGGCTCGTTGTAGTGGTTAAATTACTCAGCGTTTTTGCCTTATCTGCCTCTGTAATTTTTTCTTTTTTTATTTGGCGGTCTAAGTTGTTGGCAATTGTTGCCACCGCTTTTTCCAGAGAATGTTCCGAAATATCTACTAAAACTACTTTGTGTCCGGCTTGTGCAAATACATGGGCAATGCCGTTTCCCATAGTTCCCGACCCTACTACTGTAATGTGTTGCATGTTATTTATTTTAGGTTTTCGATTTAAAGAACTTATTAAATATTATTTCTTTAGGCTTCAAAGTTCCTACTTTTGGAAAAAAAATCATGTTTTTAAATCATAAATTCTATGGATACCCTATGTTATTTTAACGGAGAGCAAAAAAAATACAGCGAAATTAATTTACACGTTTCCGATTTAGCCATTACAAGGGGCTATGGCGTTTTCGATTTCTTGCGCTCTAGCCAAGGCGTTCCTTTGTTTCTCGAAGCTTACATCAACCGTTTTTTTGCTTCTGCCGAAAAACTGATGTTGGATATTCCGGTTACAAAACAAGAATTAAACAATTTAATAGTGCAGTTAGTAGCCGCTAATGGCGGGGGCGATTGGGGGATTCGAATCATGCTTACAGGAGGGTATTCAAGTGATCATTTCACCCCAGAAAAAGCTAACTTCATGGTACTGATTGTGCCCATGCACTTTCCTAAAGCAAGTATGTATGAAGAAGGCATTCGCCTGCTCACCTACCACCACCAACGCGACATTGCCGAAACAAAATCGCTGAATTACCTCACGCCTATTTATATGCGAAAAAAATTGGCAGAAGCCAACGCACACGATTTGCTCTACCACTACCATGGCGTAGTTACGGAGTCGTCGAGGAGTAATATTTTCTTTGTGAAAAAAGAGCAGCTTTTTACACCGAAAGAGCAAATTTTAAATGGAATCACTCGCCAACAAGTCATAGAACTTGCAGCGCAAGAAATGGGCATTGAAATTAAAACTGTATCGCCCGACGATTTACACGATTTGGACGAAGCCTTTATCACTTCAACCACAAAACGGGTTCTTCCTGTGGGTCGAATTGACGGAAAAGCCCCTAAAATAGTAGCAGGGCCAATTACTCAGCTTTTGGCCAATCGGTTCGAGGAATTGGAAAGGGAGTATATTCAGCGGCACTGCTAATATTGAGAAACAGGGAAGCTCGGAGCACGGGTATCTACCCAAATCTATTGCCTGCTGTTGGAGTTGTTTTGGAAGTGCAGCAAATTTATCGAGCACTAATTTATCGTCTTTCATATTAGGTAAAGACTTATTTTGTTTCAAAACGATAAATTTTTTCCTACAAAATACAGACTTTGGCCGATTCGTTCAGTGCTTCCATTGCCAAAAATAGAGCTGTAATCCCCCCCTTGCTCCTAGGCAGTTTCAACTGGCTATCTGCCCTGCAATTGCTCTAAGCCCCTGCTTTCGCTTGTTATGCTTCTGCCGCAACGCTTCTAAATGGTCTATCTTCAAATTTATCTGAATGCAATGCCGCTCTTTGTAATTACTCACTTACATTTGCCGCCTTAACCAAACACTACTGAATCAGAATAACAACAGATGAAAAAGAAATCACTTCTAATAACCCTACTTATTTTTACGGCGCAATGGACCTTTGCCCAAAGTACCTTTGAGCTTGATTCTGTACTTGTATCGGCATCGAGGCTAGAAAGTACCATCCAACAGAGTGGCAAAAGCGTTACGGTGCTCAACCAAAAACAGATTGCCGCCCTGCCCGTTACCTCGGTCGATGAACTCCTTCGATTTGTAACTGGTGTAAACATGAATGCCCGCAATGGCTTTGGCGTACAAGCTGATTTTGGGATGCGTGGGAGTACCTTTTCTCAGGTGTTGGTAATGGTGGATAATATCCGAATGAACGACCCACTAACGGCTCATTTTAACAATAATTTCCCTGTTTCGGTAGGAGAAATAGCGCAAATAGAAATTATACGAGGCCCAGCAAGTGCTTCTTATGGCCCCGATGCGGTTGGCGGGGTAATTCATCTCAAAACCAAAACGTACGTAAGCCAGGCCGGTACCGAAAAATCGATGACCACCCAAGGGCAAATTGGCTTCGGCGAAAATAACCTTTTGGTGAGTGATATTGGCATGATGGCAAGCACAAAGAAAATCCAATTCTCGGCAGGGGTGAAAACCAACATTGCCGACGGAGAAACGCTCTTTAATCCTAATTTTAATTTGGTTGATGGGGTGGATAGTCTGTTCAATAACTATTTCGATTTGAGAACCTACACGGCATCTTTGGCTTATTTTATTAATGATGATTGGAAGCTGTACGCCCGCATTGGGTACGATAAAAGAGCTTTTGCCGCTAAGTATTTCTACACTAGCAGTGCCTTCGACGAGTCGGAAGAGTTTACCGACAGCCGTTGGACGCAACTTTCTTTGAAAAGAAACAAAGAGAAAAGTGCAACCGAACTAAATATCGGCTACAAAAAAAGTAGCGATTTGTTCATTTTCAACCCTCTTTTTGCCCCGAACTCACACGAAATGTTTTCAACGGCAGCTAACTTTAACCACCAAATAAACCTTAGCGAGAAAAGCCAATTGGCAGTAGGGACACAGCTATGGAACCGCAAAATTGAAAGTACCGACAGGGGAAACCACGAAGATTTTTCGGTAGGGCTTTATGGCGTGTTCTCTCACCTAATTAGCGAAAACCTAAGAGCCGTTGCCAGTCTCCGCTTCGATTACGACGAAAACTACGATTTTGAAGTTCTCCCTCAGCTCAGCTTATCTTATTTTAAAGAAAATTATACTTTGCGCACTTCGGTAGGCAGAACGGTAAGAGCGGCAGATTTTACAGAGCGTTTTGTGTCGTTCAACCTTCCTAACCTCGCTCCGGGCCGAAACATTGGCAACCCCGATT
>CAZFQW010000535.1:0-3109 GCA_964521225.1 uncultured Roseobacteraceae bacterium | reverse complement strand
ATTTCAATAACCGCATACAAGGGTATGATTTACCCCAAATAATTAGGTTTAAAAAACAGTTTTAAAATCTAAAAGTGAGCCTGAGCCTTGCGTAATCATGCCCCATTCTTCGATATCGAAACGGATGGTTGCGGCACTACTCGGCGAAAATCCAAGGGAGTTTTCGTTGGTAAGATATTCAGCCGTGAAACTTATGGCAGGGTTGTGCGCAACAATGGCTACGAGCGACCATTGGTTATCGAGTTTATTGATGAACCGAAGTAAATCGTTTACTGCCGCATCATATAATGTGTTTTCCACAATTACCTCTGCGGCGGTAACCTCTACTGCTGGAGCAATTAGCTTTGCTGTATTTAAAGCCCTTTCGGCATAGCTGCTAATTATTATTGGTTTTTTCAAACCCTGTTCTTTCAACAAGTAACCTAGCTCATTAGCATCTGATTTTCCCTTGGCAGTAAGCTTACGTTTAGAGTCTTCGGTAAGGTGGGGCTGTTCTGCCTGAGCATGACGAATAAGTACAAGCGTTTTTGACATTAATCTTAATTTTTTTGAATTGTTAGTATACTAGATTTATTTTGAATTAAATAGCTGATGAATTAAAATTTAAAGAAGAACAAAAAAAATAAAATATGAAAATAATAGAGTGTCCTAGAGATGCAATGCAAGGACTCCCAAACTTCATTCCTACAAAAGAAAAAGCAAATTATATCAATCGTTTATTGAAGGTTGGTTTCGATACTATCGATTTCGGCAGTTTTGTTTCCCCCAAAGCCATCCCTCAAATGCGCGACACCGCCGAGGTACTTTCAGCGTTAGATCTAGGCACTACAAAGAGTAACTTACTGGCAATTATTGCCAATACTAGAGGGGCAGAAGATGCTTGTAAGTTTAATGAAATTAGCTACTTAGGCTTTCCCTTATCGCTTTCCGAGTCTTTTCAGCAGCGCAATACCAACCGAAGCATTGCTGAAGCACTTGAGACCGTGAAGCAAATACAAATGTTGTGTATTAAGCACAATAAAACCTTGGTAGTCTATCTTTCTATGGGGTTTGGGAATCCTTACAATGAGCATTATAGCCCAGAAACAGTACATGAGTTTGTAAATACGCTCAATGCCATTGCAATAAAAGTAATTTCTTTAGCCGATACCATCGGCGCTTCTAATCCCGAACTCATTACAAAGCTGTTTAAAAAACTTATTCCGTCGTTTAAAGAGATTGAGTTTGGAGCGCATTTCCACTCAGTGCCCAATACCGCTAAAGAAAAAATGGAAGCTGCCTACAATGCCGGTTGCCGAAGAATAGACACCGCTATGGGAGGCATGGGAGGTTGCCCGATGGCAAAAGACGATTTAACGGGCAATATCGCCACAGAAACACTTATCAATTTTTTGGAAAGCAGGCATTTGCTACCTCAAAATTTCGACTTTCAGGCATATAAAGAAGCCTCTGAATTCAAGTTGCGTTTGTTTGGTTAACAAAACCTTTTAAAACATACAACGATATACATTGATTTTAATTGATGAAAAATTGACATTTTCTTGTAAATTGAGTTTTCGATTGATTTAGTAAAGATTCCCAAGCGTAAATTTTCTAGAAATCAACATCAATTACCGATGATTCGCTACATTCTTAATAAAATTTTACAGGGCTTTTTGGTGATTATCGGCGTTATTACAGTCGTTTTTTTGCTGTTTCATGCTATGCCGGGGGAACCTATGCTTGGGAAGCTACCTAAAAACCAAGAAGATGTTTTAAAGAAAGAACTCGGTTTGGATCAACCCCTTCCCATACAGTATATCCATTACCTGAACGACTTATCAATATTTTCCATTCATGAAGATACCCCTGAGAACAAGGGAAAATATAATTATTTAAGATTGCTCCCCATAGGAGAGGCTGCAATTGTTTTAAAGTTGCCTTATTTACGGCGTTCCTTTTCTACCAACAGAAAGGTAGACGAACTTCTGTTAGATGGCCTGTGGGGAAGTACTATTTTAGGAATTTCTTCCATGAGTTTTGCCTTAGTATTAGGGGTGTTCTTTGGCGTAGTTGCCGCTATGAACCATCATAAATTTTGGGATAATTTTTTAGTAACTACCTCTGTAATAGGGATTTCAGCTCCTTCTTTTGTGTCTGCCATAATTATCTCCATGGTTTTTGGCTTTTATTTGAGCGAATACACAGGGCTCAATTTGCAAGGCTATTTGTGGGTCGATAACCCCTATGGAGGCAGAGTGCTGCAGTTAAAAAACTTGATACTTCCTACCATCGCTTTAGGCATTCGCCCATTGGCAATTATTACACAACTCATGCGGAGTTCTATGCTCGATGTTCTTTCAGAAGACTACATCAGAACGGCACGTGCAAAAGGTTTAAGCACCAATGCAGTGATTCTAAAACATGCCCTTAAAAATGGAATTAAACCCGTAATTACAGCAGTATCGGGCTGGTTAGTTTCTGTTTTAGGAGGCGCATTTTTTATAGAATACATATTTCAATGGAAAGGCATTGGCTACAAAACCATTGAAGCTGTTCTGAAACAAGACTTCCCCGTGGTAATGGGAGCCGCATTAATGGTGGCAACTATCTTTGTAGTTGCTAATTTATTTGTGGATTTACTGGTTGCCCTCCTAGACCCACGAGTACGATTGCACCAATAACTGTTTCTTCAAATTCAATATTCTAAAAATCATTTAAATGCCGAATAAATTTACCAGCCGAATTTATTTAGTTGGGATGCCCGCTTCTGGTAAAACTACTGTAGGGCATATTTTGGCAAATCGACTTTCGTATCAATTCTATGACACCGACGCTTTAATTGAGCGAGAACAAGGCAGTTCTATCCCCGATATTTTTCAACAAGAAGGCGAGCTGTTTTTTCGAGATTTAGAAAAGAAAATACTTGAAAATACACTGCCAAAAAATGCAGTGATTTCTACGGGCGGTGGGATGCCCTGTTTTTTTGAGAATATGCAATTTATTAAAGAACACGGCACTTCTGTATTTATTAATGTACCCACTGAAGTACTAGCACAGCGCGCCGCCGTTAATGTACTTTCAAGGCCTTTGCTACATTCAGATTTAAATTTGGTGAGAAAATTAGAAA
>CAZFQW010000534.1:0-3118 GCA_964521225.1 uncultured Roseobacteraceae bacterium | reverse complement strand
CATTCTATCGTGTTCGTCGTAAGGCAATTTATACCACACTGCGCCGTGGCACTCAAAATGATATTTAAAAGCATTTAAAAAGCTTTTATCTCCATTTATTGAGTGATTTTCAATAATTACCTGTCCTTTTAAATTATCCTGTTTTTGTGAATACATCGGGTGGATAGAATGAAAAGCAAAATTTACATCAGTATGCTGCTTTTGTAGTGCAATAATTTTATCAATAATAAATTTTTTTACACTACATATTTCAAAAATAACTTTCCCCGATAAATAGGAGAAACATTCTTCTAGGGCTTCTTCCATTTTTGAAATCGGCACGCAAAACATGATTAAATCGGCAAACCGAATAAGTTCTTCGTTCGTCTGAAACTGCGATTGCTCGTCAGCAGAAGTGAATTTTACTTCGCAACCTTCATTTTTGAAAAATTGAACCATCCAACTTCCCAAACCTTGACTACCGCCAATTACACCTATTTTTTTATACCTCAAATGATTGGACTCCATAGTAGAATTTTTTAAAAATTTGATTCGCCCGCTTTTAGTGATAATTTTATGCGCAATTATACCTAATCGTAGAGAAATTTTATTAAAGCACTGAATTTACATAGGCAAAATGGATAAAAGTATTTTAAAAAATTGGCAAAAAATCGCTATTAATGCAGCAAAAGAGGCAGGAGAAGAAATTATTAAAGTTTATAATACAGGAGATTTTGGAATTGAAGCAAAAGCAGACGACTCACCACTCACCCAAGCCGATAAAAAAGCACATATAGTTATTGTAAATCATCTTAAAAAAACAGGGATTCCTATTCTTAGTGAAGAAGGCGCAGAAATCAGTTACGAGGAACGTAAAAATTGGGAGATGTTTTGGATGGTTGACCCTTTAGATGGCACAAAAGAATTTATAAAAAAAAATGGGGAGTTCACAGTTAATATTGCTTTAATTAATGGTAGTCAGCCAATTATGGGGGTAGTTTATGTTCCTGTAAAGCAAATAATGTACTATGCACTGCAAGAAGAGGGCGCTTATAAAATAGAAGGAAATGATACTGTGGTAAGTATAAAAGTATCGAAAAATAAAGATGAAAAAGTAAGGATAGTAGCTTCTCGTTCGCATTTAAATGAAGAAACACAGGCATTTATTAATCAATATAAAGATGCCGAATTATTGAGCATGGGCAGCTCCCTAAAATTAATGTTAGTTGCCGAAGGAAAAGCCGATTTATACCCTCGTTTTGCGCCAACAATGGAGTGGGATACTGCTGCCGCCCACGCAGTAGTGCTAGAGGCTGGCGGAAAAGTAACTCAACAGCCTTCAGGCGAAGCAGTAATTTATAATAAAGAAAATCTATTAAACCCTTGGTTTTTGGTAAATGGAATGTGATTAATTAGGAATTTTAAAATACCCATGTATTTAGTCTTGCGACGATTACCCAATAAATTCCTGCAACGTTCACTTAACTGGAGCTGCCAAGTAAAACAAGATATAGGGTTAAGCAATTTTAGATAAATATGAAATTCTTATTAATTATGTCGGTATTTTTGATTTTTACAACTGCTCATTCTTTAGCGCAGCAACGGTTTATTACTATCGATTTTATAGTGGAGATGCCGGGCATTTTGTGCAATGGGATGACCCAGAATTAGTGATTTCGAGTATCAGAATTGTACTAAAAGATTATACTGAAATTACAGGAAAAAGTAAAAGTGATGAGTAGACCCGCTTCATTTTTTTCAAAGAATAAAATAGCCCAAAATATAATGCTATTGCTAAGTAATCTTGTTTGAATAGATCTACTTAAAAAAGACAGGGAAATTTATTAACTACTTAAATAAAAACGAATAAGTAAGTACTTAGACAGAATTAATCTATATTTAATGTGAGGTAATTATCTGAAAATGAGAGGCTGTTCCTCAATATTAAATTAGGACGCGTCCTTACATAGACAAAATTATTGCTGTATTTAGACCTATAAGGTTTTAGTGGATTTAATTATATAAAACATTGATTATTAAATCTTTATTTCAAATGATAGCTCAAAACCTTATAAGTGTTTTATTTAAATAATTCCCCCCATGCTTCCTCCTTCTGCTTTAATAGTTGCACCATTTGTGGCGGCAGCTAAAGGGCTCGAGAGGTAGGTGATTGTATGAGCGATTTCCTCAACAGTTGCAAATCGTTGAATTAACGAAGAAGTACGTACATTCTTGAAAAAATCAGCTTCTACTTGTGCTTTGGTTTTCCCTTCTTTTTGTGCTGCATTCTCTAAAAATTGCTCTGCTCCTTCGGATAGAGTAGAACCGGGAACAACTGTATTTACTGTAACGGCCGTACCTTGGGTGAGTGCTGCTAACCCTCTCGAGATGGCTAATATTGCTGCTTTGGAGGCACTATAAGCAATTAAATCGGTAGGAACTAAGGTTGCACATTCACTCGAAATAAAAATAATTCTACCCCAATTTTTTGATAACATTTTTGGGAAAATAACACGAGAAAGGCGCACACCGCTCAATACATTTACTTCAAATTGCTGCAGCCATTCGTGGTCGGTAGTTTCGTTAAAATCAGTAGCATAATAAATCCCTACATTATTAATTAAAATATCAATATTAGGTAACTGATTAATCAGTTTTGTAACACTCTTGCTGTTTGTGAAATCTGCTGCATAACCACTTACTTTTGCTTTTGGAGCCAGTTTAATTAGTTTTTCAATAGCCTTTTTAACACTTTGCTCGCTTCTACCATTCAGAATTACTTCTGCGCCTTCTTCTGCTAAGCTTTTGGCGGTTGCAAAGCCTATTCCTGCGGTAGAGCCAGAAATAAAAGCGGTTTTTCCTTCTATTTTTAAATTCATCTAAAAAAAATATTAACTGATTACCATTTCTTAAGCCCCAATAGTTTTTCTCCTAACTCATTAAGTTCGGCTCTTTTGTATTTTGTTTGTTCCCAGTTTCTTGGGTCTCCGGGGAAGGCGTATCCTTCAGGAGCGACACTATTTTTCCATGAGTTTACCCGCCAATTTCTTAACGAATCGTCGTCTTCTTGGGCAGGCATCATTGAAATATATTGTGCAATTCTCACTTTATTTTCTGAGCGGTTCGGGCGAATGCCATG
>CAZFQW010000533.1:0-3121 GCA_964521225.1 uncultured Roseobacteraceae bacterium | reverse complement strand
CTATCCAAAAATTTCCAGAAAAAGCCGTTCCAGAAGCACTCAGAAATACCATTGCCGCCGAAATTGTTGAAGACCAGATTTCAGCATCGCACCCTTATGCCGCATTTGTAGTTCCCCAACTAGCCGATGCGGTGGGCGTTTACCATACCAACCCCGAACTGGTCTATGTACCCAAAGACCCACGTATGGGAATTTATGCCGTAGATTTTAAAGAGGGCTTGTATTTGTACGAAGAACGCCCTGCCAAAAACAGGCGAGATGTAGACTCTTTCGGAAACTCGAAAAAGATTGATAACACCGCTAAGGTTTTGAAAAAAACTTTAGGCGATAACGATTATATGATTGACAGTAAACAAGTTTTGCGCTCTCGCCTGTTCGATATGTGGCTAGGCGATTGGGACCGACACGACGACCAATGGCGATGGGCAAGGTTCAAAAATAAAAAAGAAGACACTTACTTTTACAGCCCAATTCCTAGAGACCGAGACCAAGCGTTTTTTGAATCTGATGGATTGCTCTTAAAAATAGGAAGCCGAAAATGGGGACAAAGAAAAATGCAAGGTTTCCGCGAAGAGATTAGAGACCCCGCCGGTTTGGGGTTTAATGCTCGCTATTTTGACCGCTCCTTTCTTACCGAGCCTGACTGGAAAGATTGGGACAAAATGGTAGGTACTTTCAAAGAAAAACTAACCGATGACGTGATAGAGACTTCCATCAAATCGTTCCCCCCAGAAATTTATCAACATTCCGGCGAAGACATTACCCGAAAACTAAAAGCTAGAAGAGATAAACTAGAAAAATATGCAAGAATTTTCTACGAGTCGCTCGCCAAAGAAGTAAATGTTTTAGGAACCGATAAACACGAATATTTCAAAATCGAAAGATTGGATGACGAAAAAACGAGGGTAAGAGTCTATAAAATGAAAAAGAAAAGCCGTGAAAAAAAACATAAAATATACGATAGAACTTTCCTTAGCAATGAAACCAAAGAAATACGGCTGTACGGTTTAGCGGGAAGCGATTGGTTTGATATTTCGGGGGATGTAAAAAAGGGTATTAAAATTAGAGTAATTGGTGGAGATGGCGACGATTTAATTGAAGATAAATCAAAAGTGAGTGGCGTGGGCAAAAAAACAAAAGTATACGATGATAAAAAGGGAAATGAACTCAACTTGGGTAAAGAGGCTAAAGATTTAACATCAAGCAAACCCGCGGTAAACAACTACAACCGAAAAGCCTTTGAGTACAACTTAGTAGCGCCCCAAATTTCCTTCAATATAAACCCTGACGATGCCCTGTTTCTTGGTGGTGGCGTACTCATAAAAACGCATGGCTTCCGTAAAAATCCTTTTAAAACACAACATAGTATTATTGGTAATTTTGCTCCTAAAACAACATCTTTTAGTTTTGAATATCTCGGAGAGTTTAACAAAATACTCGGAAATTGGGACTTTGTGTTAGAAACCGACGTGCGCTATCCCAACTTTGTCGACTTCTTCTACGGCTTTGGAAATGCAACTAAAAATGAAGTTGAAGAGCGTGGAAACCAGTATAACAGAGTCCGTTACGAGCAAATTTTATTTAAACCTAGTTTCAGAACCACTTCTAAGAATTTAAAGCACCAATTCAGCATAGGCTATTATTTGCAGCTTATCGGTTTAGAAGACGGTGCCGATACTACTCGCTTCGTTTATCAACCAGAAAGTGGCTTAAATCAAAGTAATATCAACAACACAAAGTTTTTTGATGGTTTTTTTACTCAATACACTTTCGATAGCCGCAACGATAAAACGATTCCAACAGAAGGCATTTACTTTAACTCTTCCATTGCAAGAATTACAGGAAATGATGAAGAAAATCGTGAGGAAATTAGCTTTACACAGCTAAAAGCAGATTTATCGCTTTTCTTGAGTTTGGGAAAATACGGTAGAGCCGTGTTTGCCACAAGGGTTGGTACTGCGGCTAACCTTGGGAAGTATGCTTTCTTTCAGGCAAATACTTTGGGTGGGCAACAAAACCTGAGAGGGTTCAGAAGAATGCGATTTGCAGGCGACCAAAGTGCCTATTGGAACAACGAGCTGAGGCTAAAACTTTTCAATATACAGACCTATCTGTTTCCTGCTAAAGTTGGCATTACTGGAATCTATGATGTCGGAAGAGTTTGGTATAACGATGAGCGAGAAGGGGCTGTAAACGAAACTTCCACCAAATGGCATAAGGGCTACGGCGCAGGCGTTTGGTTTACACCTTTTCAAGCAACGGTAGTTCACTTCGATTTAACCGCTTCCGACGATCAAAATAAATTGCTTCGGTTTGTTAGGTTTGGATTTTTTTTCTAACAAAAAAAGGCTCTAAATATATATTTAGAGCCTTTTATAAATGATAATGATAATAGTTTATGGTTTAATTGCTAATGTATATTATCGAAAAGTTAGTAACACTACGCTCGTTTTAATATTAACGTATCGTCAATTTAATGAGCATTTTTTTTAGTAGCAAAGTTTAAATGGAAGTGATTGTTAACATTTTTGAATTATCTACAGTTTAATATAATATATGTGTCTCATTATTTTTTCTTGGAAACAAAATACAGAATATCCTCTTGTGCTAATGGCCAATCGAGATGAATTCTATCAAAGACCAACATTACAAGCAAGTGTGTGGAAAAACCAACCAGAAATTGTTGCAGGGAAAGATTTGCAAGGAAACGGAACTTGGATGGGCATTTCAAAATCGGGAAAATGGGCTGCACTTACCAACTATAGGGCTTTATCAGAAATGAGGAAAGATGCGCCTACTAGGGGCTCTCTAGTAACGGATTTTTTAGTGAATAACTACTCGCCAGAAGAGTATCTTACCATTGTTAAAAATGACCCCAACAATTACAACGGATTCAATTTGTTGGTTGGCAACGCTAACGGTATTGGGTATTACTCTAATAAGGAAGGAATCGTAAAAAAAGTAGAAACAGGAGTACATGGGCTAAGTAATCATTTATTGGATACGCCATGGCCAAAGGTTCAGCGGGGGAAAAGTAAACTTTCAGCATCCCTCAATCATCCTATAAATACTGAGAGCCTACTTAACCACATGACCGATAAAACCATAGCTTCGGATGAGC
>CAZFQW010000532.1:0-3136 GCA_964521225.1 uncultured Roseobacteraceae bacterium | reverse complement strand
CAAAAATACAGGAATCTGCTAGAGTTGTAGCGAATTGGTATAGTTTTTCTGGTCGTTTAGCCAATGTTATTTAAATCTAAAATATTCTCTATTATCAAATTATCTATTTTCCACAGTGCCCCAAGTACCTATTTTATACTGACTTTAGTATTGATAGTATTTATTTCTTCGCTTCCTTTGATTCTAATGTTAAAGGGCGAAATATTGAAAGCTATCCAAGAGAGTAAAAGGTGGTTGCAGTCAGAAAAACGAAGTATCAATCTAATGCTGCTTTTAATAGTCATTATTAATTTATTGAGTTTTTTATCTTTTAGTTGAGAAACTGAAATAGGAAAAATCTATTTTTAAAAGAAAAGCCCATTTGCTCCACGAAGTTAATGGGCTTTTTACTTTTTCTGCTGTCTATTATAAGACACCTTAAAATTCTATATATTTGATTTTCACCATTTAATTAATAGCAGCAATAAATGCCATCGCAAACCGTAGAAAATTACTTGAAAGCACTTTTAAATTTAGCGAACGATAAAGGGGAAGTGAATATTTCCGATTTAAGCAATTCCCTAAATGTGAGCACACCTACGGCCAATAGTATGGTGAAAAAACTACGGGACAAGGGATTTATAAATTACGAAAAATATAAACCCCTCTTAGTTACTAACAAGGGCAGAAAAGAAGCAGCAATTATTGTAAGAAGGCATCGGCTTACCGAAATGTATTTGGTAAGTAAAATGGGTTTCGGTTGGGAAGAAGTCCATGAAATTGCCGAGCAAATTGAGCATCTGAAATCGCAAAAATTCTTTGACAGAATGGATGAACTACTCGGTTTCCCTGCCTTAGATCCACACGGTTCGCCCATCCCCGATAAAGAAGGAAACATGGTTTTACCTGAATATTCTAAGCTTTCAAATATTGAACAGGGCGTTTCCGTAAGGTTGTGCGCTTTAAATAACAGTTCTAACAATTTTTTGAATTATTTGAACAGCAAAAAAATTGAATTAGGAACAATTATCAGCGTAATTAATATCGAGCCTTTTGATAGTAGCATGACGGTAAAACTCAATAATAAAACAGAAACTATGCTTAGCCACGAAGTTTGCGAAAGGTTACTCGTGGAGTTAGCTAAATAAATAAGCGTTCAATTACGAACGACGAACTATTAAAAATACTCAGCTTATTGTTTTTGCTGTCGGATTAATAATAAAATCAACTCATTATGTTTAAAAACTATCTAAACATTACCTTGCTATTTTCCGCTTTGTTTACAATAATATTTGGGCTTTCTTCTTGCAAATTAGGGAGGTTCGTTGTTTATAACTTTGCCAATATTACCGACCACAAAAAATTTCCTTCAAGGGAATTGAAAGCACCCGAAGTTCCCTTTCAATTTGCAGTGGCCGAAAAAGGAATTGCACCAAAAACCATTACCGGATACTTACAAGAAAGAGTTTGGAGCCAAATAGGCATGGAATACGATGCTTCGTGGAGCATTGATTGCAAAAATGATGGGATAGAAAAAACGTATTGCTGTTTAAATGCCCGTGCCAGAGACTTCGCAAAGTTAGGGCGACTTTACTTGAATGATGGCAAATGGGATGGCGAGCAAATTATCCCAGAAAAAAGTACGATGGCATTAATTGGAGTAACTTTTTTCAAAAAATTGCGAAGCTTTATTAATCCTATTTTTTTAGTATAATTTCAGCTATTTTGATAGTAGATTGCCATGAGCTTAACATCAGAATAGCTGTAAAGAAAACATGATTATTCCGCTAAAATTGAAACTAAAATGGCTGTATTAGAAGGAATTAAATATGGGCTTATACTTACCATTATGATTGGTCCTTCCTTTTTTTATTTAATCAGGATTAGTTTAATAAAAGGTTTTACAAAAGCGGTTGCTTTTGCCGTGGGGATTTTATTAACCGATATTTTATTTGTGTTTTCTATTTTTTTTGGCTTGTCAAAGCTTTTTCAAAATACGAATCTCCAAATATATGCGAGTTTAGTAGGGGGAATTATTTTAATAGTAATGGGTTTGCAGTACCTGAAATCATCTAAAAAACATGATACAAATTTAAAAGATGCCCCTAAAAGCATTAAATATAACCTAGGTTTGTTTGGGTATGCTCTTCAGGGAATTCTTATTAATGGATTTAATCCTTTTACTATTATTTTATGGGTAGGGATTTTAGCTTCAGTAATGGCAGAGCATCAATATAAAACCAACGATTTTTTACTATTTGCTATTGGTGTTTTAGGGGTGGTAGTTTCTTCCGATATGTTAAAAGCTTTTTTAGCCAATAAAATTGCAAAGGTTTTAAACGAAAGACTTCTTCAAATTGCCGACAGAATACTTGGGGTAGTATTTATTTTTCTCAGTATTCGCTTTTTTTATTTTTTTGCAGAAAACTATCAAAAGCTATTCTTGTCTTTAATATTAAACCCTAGTGTTATTTTAAATTGAGGAGAATTATTTTACTTATTTTAAACAAAGTTATTCATGCAAAATAAGTAAGGGCATACTAGGGACAGAAGCAAATTCCATTGCATGATCAGTGCGGAAAAGTTTACTCATGAAACCGTGTTTTCTTCTCACTAAAACCAATAAATCATTATCCTTTTTTAATTTGAGATAATACTGAACTCCTTCGCTAATATTTGAGCTATAAATTCTTTTGAAGGAAAATTTCACATTTTCTGCATCGAATAAATATTTTTCGCGGCTACGCTCTAAATGCTCGGCTTGCGAGCCATATTGTTTAGATGTTTTTACATGGGCAATGCGCACTTCTGCATCAAATTTTTTAGCGATTTCAACCAATAAATCAATCGCATTATCATTATTTAAAAACTTAAAATCGCTAGCCCACATAATGTATTTATAGGGATTAAAAGTAAAAGATTCTGGAATAATGAGAAATGGAATTTCAAACTGGGAAAGTAAATCGGTAGTATGGCTTACACTCATTAGTTTATTGAATCCTTGAGTGCCTTTTGTTCCCATTAAAATTAAGTTTATTTTGTGTTTTTTTGTGCATTTATCTACCGCATTTTCAAGCGTTTCTGGCAAATAAATAAACTCTATAGCTGCAAAGAAAGAAGAGGTTAAATTGTTTTTTTTTAATAATTCAATTTTTGC
>CAZFQW010000531.1:0-3145 GCA_964521225.1 uncultured Roseobacteraceae bacterium | reverse complement strand
AGTTTATCTGTAAAGCGTTATTAGCTTCCCTTTCAACGTTTCTGTTTGTAAGCTATCCTGATCAAGTAATTTCCTAATCCCCATAAAATATTCGTAGTGGCTCGAAAAAAAATCTCTTGGCTGCTTGCCATTGATGCGCTTCTGAGCGTATCGCCTAATTGGAGTGGAATCTCTGCTTTTGACCTTTCCGCCACCCACAAAAATCTCTGCCTCAAATCTGCCTAAATTCAGTTTGAGTTGCTTGGAGATAATTGAATCAGCCTTGGTGCCGTAAATGCCACCCGTAGATTTATCCAGGAATATTTCGGAGGGTTTATCCGAAAAGAAATCTGCAAACTTTGCAGGGAGAATCATGCCTCCATTGTAGCCCACATCGAACATGACTTCTTTCATCTTTTTTTCTTCCAAATTGGATGGAAATATCGGGCGTACCCGAAAGCAAAGGTTTGCTAAATAGAGCTAATATTCATGTTGAAATCCAGCTTTCCCCCAAAGTGCAATCGGGAAATTACACGTAGGGGGAATGGATAGTGTTGATTCGCACAGAATACTTCCACGTAGCTCGCTCCCCTCGGCTTTCAGGTAAAGCACCCTATTGTGGTGTATCTGGAGCTTTACTTTGCCATTTTCTGCTTCTGAAAACGCTATTGTTCGTACAAAACAAGTATAGATGCGAACCAGGGTTTAAAAAGACTATTGCAACCAAAAAAACTGAATAAAAACATATTTGTTTGTCATCTCGACCGTAGGGAGAGAACTATCATGTTTACTTGTTAGATTTTTTAAACAAAAGCCAAGATTGATATGGTTAGAAGGCTTTTTTTATGCAGACTTGAGCTAGCAGTTAGTTTTTATGATGTTTTCAAGTAAACTTCCAATTTTAAGGCACTCCTTATCAATAAACAATGCTTACTTTTATAAGTACTTAGGTATTCTATTTCCTTTTTAAAATAATACAATTATACCCATTCTCTTCGGTGTCGGATACCAAACGGAGCGCATTGATTTTCTTGTTAAGCGCATTACTTGGGGCAGCATAACGGGCAATAGTATCGAAGGAAGCTTTCGATAGATAATAGTTTACATCTGCCCAATTCCTGCTCAATAAATTATCGGTTACAATAAAATAATCGTATTGGTAAATTTGTCTGTGCATTTGTTCTCTACTAGGTAGCGTGTCATACAAGTTCATGAATTGCATATCGGAACTTGCTTTCGCAATGGCATAGTACAACCTAGGGTCTGAAACCACTTTGCTCCCTTGCGGAATATTCTGCTGAATAAACTGATGTATGTTAGAGTACGACCGTTTTTCAATGCCTGTGAAAACTTGGGAAAATTTCACCACAAAGTATCCTACATTCACACTAAAAATTAATAGAATACCGGATATAACCACCCAATTGGGGTTTAGCATTTTTTTAACATTCATATCAAAAGTATAGATATCGCTAAAACTCTACTTTTGTGCAGTGTTTTTTACGAATTTACCATTCAGGTTTTATGATTTTTAACAGCTTAGCTTAAAAGGATAACATATTTCCTTAGAACAGATTATATAAATAGCGCAAAACCTAAAGAATTAACTTCATTCATCATTTCATGAAAATTCAAAAGATAAACTTAGAAGAAACTAATCAGTTTAGTTCTTTATTTTTAGACTATCTCAGCAAAAAAAATGAATTAAAACCTCATTATAATTTATTCCCTAGTCTATCCTCGTTTGGCGAACAACTGAAACACAAGCAACTATCCACTGAAATTCGGGAAGACTTAGTTGCTGTTCTTAAAAATCAGTATCAGCATATTGCTGAGCAGCCAACAGCACAAATACAAAGCCTTGCCGATTCTAAAACATTTACAGTAACAACGGGGCATCAATTGAATATTTTTTCTGGGCCACTCTATTTTATTTACAAGATTGTAACAGTTATTAATTTGGCAAAACAACTGAAGGAAAAATATCCCGATTACCATTTTGTGCCTGTCTATTGGATGGCAACCGAAGACCATGATTTTGAGGAAATAGCAAGCTTTAATTTATTTGGGAAAAAGCAAATTTGGGAAACCAACCAAACGGGTGCAGTCGGAAGAATGAATTTAGAAGGTATTGAAGCTATTTGGAATGAAATTGCTGAAATGCCTGCGTTTTTCAAAAAAGCTTATACCGAAAACAATACGCTTGCCAATGCAACACGCGATTATGTTCATCATTTGTTTGGTGAAGAGGGGTTAATTGTAGTAGATGCCGATAGCAGAACTTTAAAAAAGCATTTTACCAAAATTATTGCCGATGATTTAAGAACGCATACGGCAAACGATTTAGTAGAAGCACAAAATAAAACCTTAGAAGACTTAGGCTATAAAACACAGATTTTCCCTCGTAAAATAAACTTCTTCTTCTTAGAAAACGGCGTGCGTGAGCGTATTGAAAGGCAAGAAGGTGGAACGTATTCAGTAGTAAATACCGATATGAAGTTTACGGAAGAAGAACTCTTCCAAAAGGTAGAAGAATCCCCAGAATGTTTTAGTCCCAATGTAGTGATGCGTCCTGTTTACCAGGAACTAATTCTACCGAATCTTGCCTATATTGGAGGCCCCGCAGAAGTGGTTTATTGGTTGCAACTAATGCCTGTATTTAGCCACTATAAAATTCCATTTCCTATTTTAATGCCCCGAAACTTTGCGATGGTGGTGAATAAAGGCAATGCCAAGAAAATACAAAAGTTAGAGGTGAACACCGAAGTATTCTTCCAAGACGAACACAAACTAAGGGCTTGGTTTGTAGAAAAAAATGCGGAGACTTCTTTTGAGTTGAGTAGTGAAATCATTGTTCTTAAAAAGGTATTTCACGAAATAAGTACAAAAGCTGAGGCTATTGATCTTTCTTTAGTTGGGTTTATTGGAGCAGAATCTCAGAAAGGTTTGAAAAGCCTGCAAAATATCGAAAAGCGTTTACGAAAAGCAGAAGAAAAGAAGCACGAAACGGCGGTGAATCAGTTGCTAGGAGTGAAAGAAAGGCTTTTTCCCAATGGTTCGCCACAAGAAAGAATGGATAATTTACTAACTTTCCACCTGAATGATGAATCTTTTATTCAAAAGTTATTAGAGGTATTTAATCCTTTAGAATTTACAATGAATATCA
>CAZFQW010000530.1:0-3156 GCA_964521225.1 uncultured Roseobacteraceae bacterium | reverse complement strand
TTGGCAGGTTCACTGCTATTTTTTTGTTGGTCGATATGTTATTTTCTGTATCACTATGTTTCTAATTATAACAGAAACTTAAAGTGGGAAGCACTTATCAACGAGTTTGAACTGAACAAACTAAAATCGCAACTAAACCCACATTTTATTTTCAATGCCCTTAACTCGGTGAAGGTATTGGTAGACGAAAATCCGCAAAAAGCACAGGAATCTATCGGCCAGCTATCGAACCTCCTCCGCAATTCGCTGGTGATGGACAGGAAAAAGGTAATTACTTTCCGAGAAGAGTTTGAGTTAGTGAAAGATTACCTCTCGCTCGAAATGACCCGTTTTGAAGAACGCCTTCGCTTCGATTACGACATCGACCCTTCCTCATGGAACCACAAAGTCCCTCCGATGATGCTGCAAACAATTGTTGAAAATGGAATAAAACACGGGATTGCCAAACTCAAAAACGGAGGCAAAATAGAGATTTCTACCCGAATGGACAAAAACATTTTATGCTGCGAAATAAGAAATAGCGGCAGGTATTACGTAGCCCCAGAAGGCAATAAAACCGGAGGGTACGGGCTGCGCAGCACACAACAAAGATTAGAAATCTTATACCACGAAAATGCTTCTTTCGAAATTAAGAACGAAGATACCAACACCGTTTTAACCAGGCTATGTATCCCTTCTTGGGACGAGGGTGAGCCTATTGTGGCTATGGGCAATCAACCTTTATTTAGCCGCTAACGATTCGCTCTAAACACTAATCGTTAAACTGATTCATAGTGCGGTCGGCACCAATGGCAGCAAAAGAAAGCACCATGTTCGATGCCTTTTTAATCAGAGTAGGTAACTCAATTTTTTCATCCTCCCAAAACGCTCCTAACACATAATCGACTTGCCTACCACGTGGGTAGTCATCACCAATCCCAAAACGCAAGCGGTTATATTGGTTATTTCCCAGTTTTAGTTCAATATCCTTTAAGCCGTTATGCCCGGCGGCAGAGCCCTTTTTTCGTAGCCTCAACTTCCCAAAAGGAATCGCTAAATCATCCATAACAACTAATAGATTCTCCTGGGGAATTTTTTCTGCATTTAACCAATGGCTTACCGCCTTTCCACTTAAATTCATATAAGTAGTTGGTTTGATACAGTAAATAACGCGGCTTTTGTGCTTAATGATGGTATAAAAAGCATGTCGCCCCGAGTCGAACGTTACTCCGTGTTCTTTTGCAAGTGCATCGAGCACCATGAAACCAATATTATGACGCGTTGCGGCGTACTCTACGCCAATATTTCCTAATCCTGCTATTAGATATTTCATGATACCAGTCTCAATATTTTTGAATTTACTTTTGCCAAAGTTCTAAACTTTAGTAGAGAGAAAAAAGTTGTTCGGTTCCACTGCAATGCACGAGGGCAAAGGCTTAAATTTGTACCAAGCAATTTGCATTTATAATCGATAGCACAACCCGTTTGCTACTCCATAAATTATGGCAAAGCCGATAAAAACAAATTTTTCCGAAACGAATTACTATCTTGAAGTATAAACAGCATTTTAAATTGTGGGAATATTTTTAGAGGGCTTCATACTACTTCTAGGTTTTGTTTTCCTAATCCAGGGAGCTTCTTTTTTGGTGGAAGGGGCTACCGCTTTGGCGCACAGATATAAAGTTCCAGAAATTGCCATTGGGCTTACTGTGGTTGCTCTCGGCACTTCTTTACCCGAGATTGTGGTTAATACGATTTCAAGTGCTAGAGGGGAGAGCGAAGTGGTTTTTGCCAATATCATCGGAAGTAATATTTTCAATATTTACATGGTAATTGGTGTAATGGGGATATTGCGCCCTATATATGTAAAAAGGATGACTGCCATTAGAGAAATTCCTTTTTCAATTCTTGCCACAGTGCTCGTTTTTGTGTTTATCAACGACCAAATTTTTTTTAATCGGTTCGATAATACGTTGAGTATTTGGGAAGGATTAATACTGTTAGGTCTTTTTATGGTATTTATGTTTTTTGCTTTTTATGAAGGGAAAGAAACCCCTGAACTGGTTCAGACTGAGCAAAAAAAGTTGGGCACAAAAAAAATGATATTCTACATTTTACTAGGTTTAGTTGGAGTATCTATCGGGGGGCATTTTGCCGTAGAAAAAGCGATTTTTTTTGCGGAGTACTTTGGGGTAAGCAGAAAGATGGTGGCATTGCTAATCCTTGCTCCTGCGAGTGCTCTGCCCGAACTAACTACCGCTTTAGTTTCTGCTTTTAAAAACAAAATTGATTTAGCTGTGGGAAATATTATAGGGGCTTGTATGTTTAACCTGCTGCTCGTACTCTCGCTCAGTAGTTTTTTAGGAAACTTAAATTATAACCACGCCCTCAACTTCGATTTATACTTTTTCTTCTTCGGCATCTTCCTCTTTTTTATTACTCTTTTTACAGGGCAGCGGCTCAAAATTACCCGTATCGAAAGCCTGATTTTCTTTTTCTTCTTCTTGGCCTATATCTATTTCTTATTTATTAGAAAGTAACGATAACCGCCTTCCATAGTAAATTGGGAATTGGGTAGGCGCATTGTTCACAAATCGCCTAATTCAATAGTGTAGCAGTTTCCCAAAATCCCTTTATCTTCACTAAAACCATTGATGATACATGAGTTATGAAAAAGCACCTCCTCAATTTTCTGTTATGGTCGGTAGTGGCAGCGGCTTTTATAGGCCCTGGCACTGTTACCACAGCCGCAGCAGCGGGAACTAAATACCAAACCAGCTTACTTTGGGCACTTTCCTTTTCGGTGTTTGCTTGTATTATTTTACAAGAAGCCGTGGCGCGCCTTCATTTGGTTACAGGTTTAAGCTTGGGAGAAGCTTTAAAGGCTCGCTACCCTCACAGAACATGGCTCGCTTATACTGCTGGAGGGATGGTTGTTTTTGGTTGTATCGCCTACCAAGCAGGCAATATATTGGGAGCAGTGAAAGGAATAAGTTTGGCAACCCAAATTTCCCCAAAAGTAATTACCGCAACCATTGTAACGCTGTGTTTTGTACTGCTAATTACTAGCTCTTATAAGGTAATTGCTCGGCTTTTAGGGTTGGTTGTTGCTTGTATGGGTGTCTTCTTTTTTTCTATTGCCTTACAATCAGATTATACCCTCCCCGAAATTGCCCT
>CAZFQW010000529.1:0-3163 GCA_964521225.1 uncultured Roseobacteraceae bacterium | reverse complement strand
GCTCTTTAAATTTCTTATTTTCAAATGCTTACAAAAACTTAAACATGCTCTTAGAGATTACTTGCTACCCGCTAGACACTACGAAATTTCAGTTAGAAATAGCAAAATAAATAAATGACAAAATTTTTTGGGCAACAGGTATCGAGTGAAATTACCCCAGTGCTTCTTTTTGAATACGCAAAGATAAGAGTTGGTAACAATGCTCTTACGCATCAGCTTGTTGAAACGTGCAAGATTGATTTAAAAGAGATAAAATGGAAAATAAAGGGTTTAGAGGGGCTTAGTATGAAGGAACGGTGAATAAATAAATTTCGATAAATAGTAATTTATTTATTCACCGTTTCTAAGTCGTATTGCACAAAAAAAATACCTTTAATTATTTCGTGGAAATTGCTCGCTAAAAATATTTATTTTGATAAAACTTGAAATTTTAATGGCATATCCTCAACCGATTCTGCTTTTCAAGTGTCATAGTGATAAGCGTTCAGCATATTAATTGCATTAGTAATTTATGAAAGAAGCTTTAAAGGTAAATAAATTGCGAAGAGCTCTTACAACTATCACTTTTAACCAGCATTTGTATTGAAAAAGAAGTTGACCGATAGAATCCATGCTTCCTTGAAGCAAGGGGTAACCCCTAAAAAACTAGCACTTACCTTTACCATTGGGCTAGTACTAGGTACGTTTCCTGCTGTTGGGCTTGCTACGCTTTTATGTACGCTTTCTGCTTTATTTTTGAGGTTAAATATGCCTGCTATGCAATTGATAAACTACTTGGTTTATCCGCTACAATTAATCTTAATGGTACCTTTTGCTGAGTTAGGTGCTAATTTTTTAGATTTACCAATTACCTCGATTGCTATTACAGATATAGACTTATTTTCTGCTGAAGGCATCTTTATGCTATGGGAAAACCTAAGCGATATCTTTGGTAGTGCTGTACTTGCTTGGGCTGTTATTATGGCTCCTTTCAGTATTCTATTTTATTTTTCTATGCTTCGTTTTTTCAAAAATTTAAAGTTTATCCAAAACTTCACAAAAGCATCAGAAAATGTTAACTAGTTGATTACCCAATTAATTAATCGCTGTTACTTCTTCTATCATTTTATCTATTGAAGAAGTACTTACATAGTGGTAATTTATTCTTGCTTTTTTATAAATTTTTTGCGCATAAGCTGATAGGTTTTTGTTGGCCAACATCGACTTGTATAATGGGGCAATAAATTTTCTTCTACCCACTTTCAGCAAAAAGCTTTCTAGTTGGTAATAAGCAGGTTGATATTCATTTTCGATAACTAGCTTAAACCATTCAAATAAAATTTCGCTATTACCCGAAGCGGTTAGTCCAAATTGTGTATCTAGGTTTTCTAGTTTTTGATTAGATAATTTTCGAGGAAGCAAACGAAGGAAATAAACCCATTCTTGGTATGCCCACTTACTAGTTTCATTTTTACTTATCCAACCTTTGCTATTAAATTGATTTACTAAGAGCGATACATTTTTAAACCTTTCTGAAGTTATTTTTGGGCAATTTTCTGGTAAACCACTTCTATAAATCCATTTTTTAAGCTGTATTTCTTCTCGTGCATTATTGTATTTATATAATAGTTTTTCGTCTAAATAGGCAAGGAAGCTCTCTGTATCAATCGACTGAAAAGCATTTTCTTCAAAATAGGCGTTCAAGAATTTATCCCACCAATTGCGTCCGACTTTTTCTTCGATTAAACGCAGTAGAAAATAACCCTTGTCATAAGCAATAGACGATACGCCCTGTTCAGGAGCACGGCCTTCTAAATTGAGTTTAAGCTGTGTGTCTTCGGAAAAGTCCATAGCTTCTATAGTTTCCACTAAATCTTGGTAACCGACTTGCGCTAACATCTCTGCAAAAGATTTTCCATAGACTTCTTCCATAATTCTTAATTCAAAATACACGGTAAAACCTTCGTTAAGCCAGAAGTCGTTCCAAGTGGCATTGGTTACTAAATTACCCGACCACGAATGGGCTAGTTCATGTGCTACTAGCGAGACTAACGAGCGGTCTCCTGCCAAAATCGTAGGGGTTGCAAAAGTGAGCCTTGGGTTCTCCATACCTCCGTAAGGGAAACTTGGTGGTAACAGTAAAATATCATACCTCTCCCACCGATAAGGCCCGTATAGCTTTTCGGCGGCGTGTAACAAATCTTCGGTTTCAGCAAATTCATAAGCAGCTTTAGAAAGTGTAGACTTTTCGGCATATACTCCTGTTCTTTCTCCTAGCGATTGAAACTCCAAATCGCCCACAGCTAAGGCTAGTAGGTATGAGGGGATTTTTTGTTCCATTTTGAATTGATATTTCCCTTTAGAGTTTTTTTTCTGGGGGTTTTCGGCACTCATTAAAGCAAGTAAGCTCGAAGGTGCTGAAATTTCAGCATTATAGGTAAAGCGTATGCCCGGGCTATCTTGGCAAGGCACCCAAGTTCTGGCTAGTATTGCCTGCGATTGCGTAAACATAAATGGTTGTTCTTTCCCCGCGGTTTGGTTAGGTGTAAGCCACTGAATTGCCGCTGCTTCCGGAGGCGTACTGTAGTGTACAATTACCTCTTGGGTGTTGCCTCCTAAAGAAATTTCGAGTGCGCTCCCCATGTGAGGAATTTCTTCGTGAAGGGTAAAGACTAATTCTTTCCCCTGCTCATCAGTCACCTTTTGTATATTAAGTTGGCGAGTGTCTAAAAATAAAGACGTATTAGGCTTTGCCACTAGCTGCCACTTGGCGTTTCCTTCTAAAGTTTTGTTCTCGAAATTAACTTTTAAGCTCAAATCTAGGTGTGTTACAAGTGCTTCATCGGGTTTGGCAAAGCTATGGATATCAGGGCTTTTGGGCATTTCTAATAAAGGTAAGTTTTGAATCTGTAATTCTTGAGTTGTTGTTGCTATTTCTGCTTTCTGTGGTACTCTTTCTGCACAACTATAGACCACAAATAGAAAAAATAGAATAAAATGAGTTTTATAAAAACGAATTATTTTCATAATTGAGTGGCTAAATATCAGCTCTAATTTAAATAAACCTTCTTTACAGAATTAAAAAACTGTGATATATTAAAAAGAAAAAGTCCTACTCCTTAAAGAAATAGAAGGCAGTATTTAGAATTCCGTGTATAAGAATTTAGAAGAGCAAGGGAGTTAC
>CAZFQW010000528.1:0-3171 GCA_964521225.1 uncultured Roseobacteraceae bacterium | reverse complement strand
AGGAAAGGTAGTAAAAGGGTTTCAAACACACGATGCGTTGAGTGCCGTTTCGCCAAACAACCCTGTGTATTTATCACATGCTAGCGGGCATGCCGCCTTAGCCAATGCAAAAGCCATGGAAATTGCAGGTGTGCAAACATTAAATCCAGAAAATATGCCTCAGGAAGAAATAAAAGGAGGCGAGGTAATTCGCGATGAAGTGGGAAACCCTACGGGTATTTTTAATGAAACAGCGCAGGGGCTTATCCGCCGCTATATTCCTAAAAACAACTTAGAAACGCATTCAAAAGCTTTAGAAGCGGCAATTCAAGAATGTTTAGAAAATGGCATCACTAGTTTCCACGATGCGGGTTCCGATAGCTTAGCCATTGCTACTTACAGAAAGTTTGTAGACGAAAATAAAATGAAGTTCAGGCTTTATGTAATGCTCAGTAGCAGAGACTCTCTCTATTTAGAAAAATGGTTTGTAAGAGGGCCCTCTGTTAATGAAGGCGATAATCGTTTAACCATTCGCTCTATAAAATTATATGCTGATGGTGCTTTGGGTTCTCGCGGTGCTTGGTTGTTAGAACCTTACAGCGACCTTGCAGGGCATACAGGCCATGAAATCACCCCAATGGATTACATGAAATGGGTAACTGAAAAAGGCTTAGCAAATGGGTTCCAAGTTTGTTCCCATGCCATTGGCGATAGAGCCAATCGCGAAATTCTTGATATGTACGAAAATGCTTTTAAGGCAAACCCCGAGGCTGCCAACAATCACCGTTTTAGGATAGAACATGCACAACATATTGATGGTGATGATATTCCTCGTTTTAGCGAGTTAGGCGTTATTGCTGCTATGCAGGCCATCCACATGAGTTCTGATAGACCTTGGGCAATTAATCGTTTAGGCGAAGAAAGGATTGTAGAAGGTGCTTACGTTTGGAAAAAATTACTAAAGAGTGGTGCTAAAGTTATCAATGGAACAGATGCTCCTGTTGAGCCTGTGAGTGCTATCGCTAGTTTCTATGCCTCTGTAACTCGGCAAACCTTGGAAGGAACTCCTGAAGGCGGTTACGAGCCAGATCAAAAGATGACCCGTGAAGAGGCTTTAAGAACCTATACATTAGATGCGGCTTATGGTGCATTTGAAGAGGAAATGAAAGGTTCTATTAAAATAGGGAAGTTTGCAGATTTCACGGTATTTTCTCAAGATTTAATGACCGTTCCCGACAACAAAATTTTAGATACTAAAATAGATTATACAATTGTAGGAGGTCGTGTAGCCTATAAAAGAGATTAACTTTCAATAAGTTCGACTCAACTAAGAGACTATCTTTTTGGTAGTCTCTTTTTCTTTCTCTTCATAAAAAAATTAAAATTGAAAGGTATTTGAGTTCTAATCTATCATACCTCTGTGTTTAAAATTATGAGGTAGTTAACTTTGAATTTGTAATAATGAATTTAGTATGCAAAAATTAGGTGTATTTACACTTCTGATATTTTTTGGGATTGGCTTTTGGGCTTGTTCAGAGTGCGACCCCACTCCTGCTCTACCAAGAAATATAACCGTCTCCTTTTTTACGAAAGACTCTTTAAAGGAATTAGACACTACTTTCTATATGATTTTTGGTGCACGAACCGACACTGGTTTGGCTTCTCTTGGTGGAGAGTTGGAGTTTTTGAACGCTAGTGATTCGTTGTTATTTTCGTTAGACAGTGCGAATCAGGTTTTTTTACCTATTGATTTTCGAGATGATACTATCGCCTATATTTTTGTACAAAAACTGGAAGGCGACGTGGAACCCCTCACAGGAATTAACTTCGACGAGCAACCCCGAAGGTTTGATACACTTATTTTTGGGTATGATACCGAATTAATTGTATTAGGGCCTGATTGCGGATTTATAGAGGCCATTAATAATTTAACTCTCATTAAAAACACTTTTGACTCTACAGTAATAAGAAATACAGAATTAGTTACCGACTCTATAAATGTTGAAATCTATTTTTAAAATATCTCTTTTGCTACTGTTAGCAATTGTTGCAAATAATTCCTTTGCCCAAGAGCAAAAAGACAAATCGCCTACGCAAAAAGAAGGCAAGGGCAAAAAAGAGAAAAAACTACTTTTAAAAAAGAAGGTAGCCTCTAGCGAGGCTACTAAAGTTGAATTATCACGAGAAGAGAAAAAGGCAAAAAAAGCAAAAGAAAAAGAAGAAAAAAAACAGGCTAAAATCAATAAAAAAGAAGCTCGAAAAGCAAGGTTAAAAGCAGACCCCCCTATTGAAACTTACAAAACCAATGGGAGAAAGTATAATATTACAGGTGTACGGGTAGGCACTGAACTGGGGCAATATCTCTTCCAGTACTTAGACCCTAGCATGCTTTTAGGTGCTTATTATGAAGTCCACTCCGACGTGCAGGTTAATAATAAATTCTTTATAAATGCCGACTACGGATTTGTGGCAAGAGCAAGAAGTTTAGCTTCAAGCAATTTAGGTTTTGCCGCATTTTACGATTCAGAAGGTAGTTTTATGCGTTTTGCATCGACTATAATTTCATCAGCAAATCTACTGATGAAGACGCTATTTTTGCCGGGCTTCGCTATGCTTCCACCTCTTTTAAACATGAAATAACTTACCGAGGCAGCCCCGACTATTGGTACCTTAACCGCCCCGAAACTTTTAATGATGATAATTTAAAAGCGCAATGGGCCGAAGTTGTTTTTGGGTTTAAGGCAAAGCTTTTTTGGCAGCTTTACTTTGGAGTTACCACAAGAATCCAAGTCATTACTAGCCAGCCGAAAGCCTCGTTTACAGTAGTAGATTTGCCCGGCCACGGATTTGAAGACCCTAATAGCACTAGTAAGTTCAACGTGAGTTACTATATTATGTACAGAATTCCACTATGGAAATAAGAGAGAGAATTTAATCTGCAATAGAATCGCTCAGTATCTCATTAATTTCTGTATCAATTTTTAATGGGTTATCTTCAGATACACTTTGTGGCAGCGCAATGAAGTATTTTTTATCTTTTCCTTCAATAGTGAGCGAGTTTCCTACTAACCAAGGGTTGCTCATTTTAAGTTGTTTATAGCTAATCCCTCTTTGAGTGGCAAACTCCACTAGATCAGAAACATTTTCGGTTACTTCAATATAGTCTATTTTTTCAAGTAGATACAGATTTCT
>CAZFQW010000527.1:0-3193 GCA_964521225.1 uncultured Roseobacteraceae bacterium | reverse complement strand
CGTTTTCGTTACTCATCGTATGCTTTGTCTCTTAAAAATTTGGAAGGCAAAAATAGCAAAATGATTCAATTTAACCGTGGGTCGATAGGATAATTTGAGAATAATCGGTATTTACCACCCATTTCCTTCAGTATTTCGGCCCATAAATCTTCTGGGTTTGTCTCAAATAGTTGCTTTAAATTCGTATCGGTAATAATCCAAGAGTTTTGCTGAATTTCACTTTTGAGTTGATTTTGCCCCCATCCGCTGTATCCCATAAAGAACCGAATATTGGCCGAACTAATACTTCCTCTGATATCTAAAAGCTTAATTTGCTCGTAATCTCCACCCCAAAAAACACCATCTTTCAAAGGAATACTATTTTCGATTTCGGGGATAGTGTGTAAAAAATGCAAGGTGTTTTTTTCTACGGGGCCACCTACAAAAAGTGTTTGTTGGGTATTTAGGCTATCAACTACGTCGTTTACTTTTAATTCAGAAGGTTTGTTTAAAACTAGCCCGAACGAACCTCGGCTATCTTGATGCTCGCAAAGAAGGACTACAGAACGGGTAAACTCATCGCCTTCTAAAAATGGTTCTGCTATGAGGCAATTACCCTGTTGCGCTTGGCGGTTGTTGTTAAGTGAGCCTCCTGTAAAATCAAATTCTGAGTAATTCATTATTTAATACTTTTGAGCTGGTAAGTAAGTGAATGAACAGTTTTAAATCACAAATTAATTATAAATGCGAATTAGGGCTTATAACCTTCTTTTTTGAGCCTAAAGAATGCACTTTAATGTTATTCTGAACTTGCGAAGAATCTAAAAATAAGACAAGTAAGCCTTATAGTTTCCTCTCTGCGGTCGAGATGACAAGAAAAACATGGTTTTGCTCATTTTTTTCGTTGAACTAGTCTTTTTAACCCCTTACTCGCATCATAAATATAAACTATGTTTAATTTCTTTCTTGCACTTAAGTCTATAGAGATAATAACAACAAAATATCCGAAATTATATTACTATACATTTTGGGTTAATTTGTTGGTGAGGATACCACCAGCGGCGTGATGCCTCGGTTTGTATCCCCACAAACCAAAAAAGTCTAGCAGTATAACCCAAGGTTTTAAAATATTAAATACTTGATAATCAGTTTTTTTAAACCTATAAATTACGATTGTTTAAATGCGTCTTAATTTTGGCTGTCTACTTGTAAAAAAATAAAATAAATGCTGGCTACTCAATTTTAATACAATGAATAATAGTATTTTACTCAATTTTTGTAAGGAGCACAAATCCGAAACAAATTACTATATACGCTTACCTGTAAGGCTTATTACCTGTGGTTTGGTAGTTATATTTCCTGTAGTTTTATCATAGATTTTTTTTAGCTGAAAGAAAGCGCACCATGAAACGAAGCCTACACGCATCATATATCCATAAAAGAAAAATTACCCATGCCATTTATTCTGTAATAGAAGAATGTTGCAAAAGTAAGTTTCCTCGGTTTACTCCTGTATCGCTTTTGCCTTTTCGTTCTAGCAATGGAAAAGAGCTGTTTGCAGATATAGCTCTTATAGACGCTAATAACAGTATACATATAGCGGTTGTCATTTTTACGAATGCTACTGAAGAAATCGCTTTTCAGAAAGCAGTGGGCTTACTCACTGAAACTGTAGAGTTTTTCTCCTTTAATATCGATTTAAAAACTTGGAAGAAATACAGTGTGAGTGCAAAGCGCTTTGAGACTAACAACTTGTACTCTGAGGTATTAAACACAGAATTTGATTTACTGCTAGAAACGGAAAAGCAGCATATCCTTAATGAGAAATCTTTGCTCAAGACCCATAGCTCTGATATGGTTTGTAGAATCTCTGCCGATGGAATTATCTTAGATATTTCCATTTCCGTAGAAGAAATCTTAGAATATAGCCGTAAAGAGCTACTAGGGCAGCCTATTTTTTCCCTCGTTACTACAGAAGGCAGAGCATTATTAGAAAAAGCCTTTCAAGAGAGAGAGCAAAAAAAAGGCAGACCTTTTAGCTGCCATTTGCGAACAGCCAATAGAGGATATTTATGGTTTGAAATACGGCTTCGTTCTATCATAATCAATAATAAGCTTGTAGAATGGGGGATGATTCTGAAAGATATCACGGGGCAGCGCTTAGCCGATGAGGCTTTATCGAAAAGCCAAGAACGTTACGAACTTGCCATGTTGGGCGGTAAAGTGGGGATTTGGACGTGGGATATCAACAAGAATGAACTACAAGTATCTTCGGGGCACAAAGCACTGCTGGGGTATGGAAGCAACGAGGTTTCTGACAACCCTCAAGTTTGGTTAATGCTCGTGTATCCTCCCGACAAAAGAATGCTGATCGCCTCGGTAAATCAATCGCTTAAAAACGATAAGGTAGATGTAGAGTTTGAGTTTAGAATGGTACATAAAAACGGTTCTGTGTTGTGGATGCTAGCAAGGGCCCGTGTAATTAAAACACAGAACGGTTCTACTCGACTTGTTGGAACTATTACCGATATCGACAGAAGAAAAAAAACCTCCATTGCCCTCAAAGAGAGTCAATCGCAGTTACAGTTACTTTCCGCAGGTATCGAGGCTACAACAACGGGGATTGTAATTGCCGATGCGCTTGCCGAAGATTTACCTTTGGTTTATGTAAACCCTGCCTTCGAAAAAATCACTGGCTTTACGTCAGAAGAAGTCATTGGCAGAAACTGCCGATTTTTATTGGGAACTGACAGAGAGCAACAAGGGCGTTTCGATATTTTAAAAGGCTTAGAAACAAAAAGGAGTATAAGTACTTTATTGCGCAATTATAAAAAGAATGGAGAGTTGTTTTATAATCAATTAGAAATTAACCCTGTATTTGATGCAGAGGGTTTACTGACCCACTATTTGGGTATTCAGACGGATGTTACCGAAAAACTAATTGCACAAAAAGCCACCATAGAAGCCAAAGAACAACTGCAATATATTTTCGATAATCTTGAAAGCGGCTTTCTTTCCTTAGACGTAAAAGCCAATAAGGTAATTCAGGTATCCAAACAATGCCCAGAAATATTTGGGTTCAATACAAAAGATTTTCAGTTGAACCCGCAACTATGGACCGAACAAATTATTCCGGAGGACAGGCAATTGCTCAACCATCAGTTAGCACTCTTAGAAATAGGCGAGGGAACTACAACAGAACTGAGGATCATCA
>CAZFQW010000526.1:0-3199 GCA_964521225.1 uncultured Roseobacteraceae bacterium | reverse complement strand
ACCGATGAAAATGGTAGAAAAGTAAGGACTGGAAACTATTTAATTTGGATAGAAACATTCGATTTACAGGGCACTATAATTAGAGAACGAAAAAGAGTTGTAGTAGGTAGCCGCTTTTAAAAAATAAAATTATAGGCAGGCCATGGCCCCGATTTTTCAATTACAATACCTCTTGCTGCGGCATATAATCGCTGTTGTCCAAATCCTTCTTCAAAATTTTCAATTGCTTCATTTTCAAGTAAAAAGGTTAAGTTTCTAACCATTACATCGGCCCTTCCTGTAATTTTATTCGACTGATTTTTCAAACTAATTATACCCACAGTTCCTATCATTAATTTAATTTGAATTTCATCAATTATTTTTCTGAGTGTTTGGTCTACTTTCCCAATTAAAACTTTATCTAATTTCTTTTGAAGCAAAAAAGATTTCCCTTTATCCGATTGATTTATTTCATCCCTTAATGCAACTACCTCGGCATCTTCAAGACCTTGCGTTAATAAATGCAGGTTATTTTTATCAAAATAAAATTTAACTCCCCACTCTGCTTTTTCCGTTAAAAAACCTACGGTTCTCTTATATATTTTTTCCCCATCAGTAATTTGTTTTTGCAAGCTCGCTAGAGTGTTAAAAATAGTCGCTACTCTAAAAGGTACAATAGCCCCTTCGGAGAATAATTCATTATTTATAAAATCGTGTTTTTGGGCAATTTTAGCCACCCAAACAGCATCTTGCATGTTTAATGATAGATTTTGAGCATCGTACTCATTTTTAGAAACTTCTTCGTAAACTGCTTGAAAACCATTAAACTGCTCGTATCTAAGATGGGGAAATTTACCTCTAGGAAGGCGGGTATCAGATACTGTAAGTGCGTACAAATAGATTAAACTCATGTGAAAAGCTGATTTGAAAGAGCGCAAAGCTAACTAACTTATCTCATTTTTTGTGGTAAAACCGAAACAAAGTAGAACTGTAAGGAATGTATTTCAAATACCATTATTAGGCTCTACAAATCCTTTATTTAGAAAATTAACTGAAATTTGCTAATTCATCATTTCGCTTCGCAGAATTCAAAATAAAAACTATCTTTAATAGTAAATTAAATAATCTAGTTTTTATTTCTGATTAAATCAATATGAAAAATGAATGGAATTTCTTTTATCACCGATGAAGTAGGCAGTAAAACGCAAATTGTAATAGACCTTTCTGACCACGCAACGCTACTACGAAAATTTTTCAGAAAAGTAGGAGTAGATGCGGAAGGAGGCGCACCGATTACCCCTCGAAAGCTTAGAGTTACGGAAACGGGCGACTTAGTTCCTTTAGAAATAGACCAAGAAGTTGCGGTGGTTCGTGCAGAAGCTGCTGCCAGAATTAAAGCACTAGAAGCTAAAGTAGCTGACTACGAAGAAAAGATTGAAGAACTTGAAAATAAAGTAGATGTCTATGAGGATAAAGTGGAAGCCTATGAAAAAGAGAAGATAAAAGAAGAGGAAGAAGCGTTGAAAGTTTCTACCGAAAAAGTAGCTGAATCGGGTAAAAAAGTAGAAGTTTCTGGGGCAGATAAGGAAACGACGAAACTTGAAAAAAAAGGAAAAGTGCAAACAATTATTGCCAAAGCGGAGTCGCTGCTAGGCACTAAACATGTGCTAGGGTTATTGGGCGATGGAGGTATCGACTGTTCAGGGCTTACCACTGTTTCGTTTAAAGAAGCCGGAATTGCTTTGCCCCGCACTTCTTCTGGGCAATCTGAAATAGGAAAACCTGTAGACGGTATAGAAAAATTAAAACCGGGCGATTTAGTGTTTTTTGCTAGTGGAAAACCGGGGAAACTAAACCATGTAGGAATTGTACACAATAGCGATAACTCTTCAAATATTAAATTTATTCATACTTCTACTAGCAGAGGAGTAATTGTTTCTTCGCTCTCTTCGGGTTTTTGGTCTAAGTGTTTTCTGAAAGCAAGAAGGGTAATTTAAAAATATCTTTAGAAAATTTATTGATAACGCGTTACCTTTTGCGTAACACATTTTTTATTTGCACCAGCTAATTAAATATAAGTGCTTAGACGAAGTTGAGTATAATTTATTTATCAAGTAAAGTACTCGAAATGAGCACTTTATTAATTTTTCATTCGTAATTTAAAATTGAACATTTACTTAGATATTATGAAACGTTGTTTATTATTATTTTACTTTCTGATAATCGGAGTGGTTTCCGTTCAGGCACAATGTCAAAATTGCCCTTCACAAGGAGCAGATAGTCTTTCTTACTGTCATACTAATTCAAATTGGTTTGAAAAACGCTGTGCAAGTTTCACAGAGGGTTTCCGATTTGTAGTTTTTTCTTCTGGTAAGAAAAGTATTAACATGCCCTTACCACAAGAAGGGGAAAGCATTATTCAGCATTTAGCAGATATTGCCAAAGACCCCCGCTACAAAAAATTAAAAGGGCTTGACCTACTCTTTCTTAACGAGGCAATTGCCGTTTGGGACACTACAAAAATTGATATTGGCTATAGCTATACCGATAGCGGCTTAGGCATTAAATTACTCAGCGAAGGAGCTGGAGAACTTCCCGAAAAAGGAAAAACCGTAGTAGTACACTACACAGGTCTTTTAAAAGATGGGAGTAAGTTTGATAGTTCTGTAGATAGAAATCAACCTTTTGAATTTCCTTTGGGTACAGGAAGAGTAATTAAAGGTTGGGATGAAGGGATTGCCCTACTAAAAATAGGGAGCAAAGCTATGCTTAGAGTGCCTCCTAAATTGGGTTACGGAAGTAGAAGTGCAGGAAAAATCCCACCAAACTCAACATTGTACTTTGAAGTTGAATTATTGGAAGTAAAATAACATAAAAGTCCTGCCGAAACAGGACTTTTATTATGCTAATTATTAAATAAAATTTGCTTAGATACCTGAACGATGACTATTAGGAACGGTGAATATTTTCGGGGAAATATATACACCTTAAAAAAAATCACTTCTGAATAATTGGTATTTCCTTTCCATTTCCTTCTGCTGTAGGTGTAATACTATTTTAAGTGTAATAATATTTGTTGCTTTTTCTTTCCCTCTATGTTTTAAGCTGTGTGCAAAACGAGCAATATCCGATGAAATGATACTCTCGGTTCTTTTCACTAATAAAGCGGCAGCGGCTTCATCATCTAGTTCTTGGTATGGGTCAATTCTGAAACCATGAA
>CAZFQW010000525.1:0-3201 GCA_964521225.1 uncultured Roseobacteraceae bacterium | reverse complement strand
GACCCATCTTTTGGGCTCAAAAATAAGTTATATTTAATTCTGAACAAGTACTTACCAACGTATTAACTCCTTATTAATCTAGCCTGTAAATTGCTTTAATATCTTCGAGCACACCATCGAAATTAATATTTAAATCAATTAGTTTTCCTGAATTAATATCAAAAACCCACCCATGAACAGTTAGTTCGTCTTTACTTACAGCAAGCTGCACCTCAGAGGTTTTCAAAACATTTACACACTGCTCTTGCACATTTAATTCTACAAGTCTGTCGTACCTGAGGTTTTCGTCGGTAATGGCCCTTAATTCTTCTTTGTGCAGGCGGTAAACATCGCGAATACTTCTGAGCCAAGGGTTTAAAATACCCAAATCTTGTGCTTGCATAGCTGCTTTTACCCCACCACAAAAATAATGGCCACAAACTATCACATGTTTTACTTTTAGATGATAGACTGCATAATTAATTACCGACATGACGCTTAAATCTAAGTTAGAAACCATATTAGCGATATTTCTGTGGACGAAAATATCTCCAGGACTCGCCCCCATTAATTCTTCTGCGGTAACTCTACTATCAGAACAGCCTATATATAAAATTTCGGGTTGTTGCCCTTTCGATAAATCTTCAAAATAGTTAGCATCAAGTGCTAACTTACTTTCTATCCAAGTTTGATTATCCTCAAAAATTTTTTTAATATCCATAATTTTACTGTGCCGAGTAAGTTTTTGTGAGAAAATAATATTTCAAAATAGAAAAACTTATTGAATAATATTCGATAGCGTTGCGTGTTGAGTGGAATTTTTTAATTAAAGCTCTGAGTATCATTCATTTTATGTTAAGTACTCAGACAAAATTAATTTGTATTAAATATGGTATATCTATCTGAAAGTGAGATACTTTTACTCAAAAAAAATTAGAGAAAGTCCTTAAAATAGGAATTAACATCCATTACCAGATAATCTCGTTTTTTATCACCAAGAGTACGCCCACAATATTCTGTTTGTTATTCTCTCGGCCAATAACTTTTGCCATATTCGGTAAGCATTTAGGTGAAATTAAGTGTAATTTATTTACACGGTAAAGTCCCTTATGTGGGTGTTTTAATAATTCGTAATTTAAAATTAAACATTTATTGCTCTATGCCAATAAATGTGTGCATTAAAAAAGCTTCTACCCAATAGGCAAAAGCTTTAAATATTATAAATACGAATTAATATTATTAAGGGCTTGTCAGAGTTTTATCATTTTGCATAAACTCCTACCAAACCCTCAGCGTTAATCTTTAAACTCTCTATAAGTTTTATTGACAACCTCACCATTCTCAAGTAGGGCTTTTAGGTTCGTTCTTACTTCTTTTTCTCTTATTTTAACGTCGATTCTTTCAAAGTTTTTTACTTTAGAATTATGCTCTTTTTCGATTTCTCTTAAAATATCTTTGCCATCAATCTTATTATTTTTGATAGAAAAATGTTGGTCTGAAAAATCTTTCGGGTCCACATTGGTCATTTCAATGTCCATGTGGTTCACCATTGCATTTACCGACTCCTCAATGCGCTTTCCAAAACCTTCCCAATCCCCATCCGACTCGAAAGAAACATTCAATGCGCCATCATTCCATTTCATTTCAAAGCTTTCAAAAAATTTCTCGATAGATGAGCCAATATCTTCTCCTAGATTTTCCATGTGTTTTTCTAGGTCGATTTCGCCATCTTTTGTTTTTATTCTGATTTTAGTGTCTGTCTCTTTCTTGGTCTTTTTATGACTGCCGTTTGTTTGCGCAAGTGCATTTCCTAAAATAAGTATTGTTGCTAGGGTAAATAATGCTAGTTTTTTCATTTTAAATGAGGTTTTATATAAAATTTAATTTGTTTATTTATACTTTATGGCAATCAGATTTCCAATATGTAATAAAGCACAGTATATCAACTATTTAGAAACTAATTTTACATAAGAATATTTGAAAGAGTGTCCGGTATAGAAAAAATTACCGTTCGCCTGCGAACGATATATTAGCTATTTTGATTTAAACACTCAATAATTACTTTGTGGATCATGAAGAAAACCCCCTGAGCTTCTACAGAAAGATTTAATGCTAAATTTCCTTCCCCTAAAATTTCAAGCACTAAATAACGAAGGAGATACTTTTGGGGATAATGCGCTAACATTACCTCTATACTTTTAGTAAAATCGGGTTCTTCTTCTCCAGCAAAATAGTCTGCCATTTGCTCATTATTTTCTTGGACTTTATCTATTTCCTCTACTTTAATTTCTTTAATAATTTCTTCGCTGAGTTGTGAAAAACAAAACCAAATTCTAATCGCTAAAATTAATAAGTCAGCTTGCTCATCTTCTGTAAGGTTACTTCCTGTTAGTAAGGCATAAAGCATTAAGTAGGGTTGTTCTTCGGTGAATTGTTTCCCTAAGTTTTCCACTTCTTCTTCTGGCATATTCGATATTTTTTTATTTAAAATATCAATATTTTCTTCAGAAATAATTTTCATAAATTATGTATTGAGTGATTAGTTTTTTTAAAAAAATCAGGCCGCTAATTAATAAAATACAAATTGCTAAAAATAGCTATTTAAATAGTAAGTTATAAAAAAAGAAAGACCTTCTGTTTATGAAGGCCTTTCTTTTAAGACAATGAAACTAGCGTTACGCCTGGACCTCCTCTGTCGGCGTGTTCGTCAGTTACTTTTTTTGCTTCTTTCACCTTTCTGAGGTAGTCTCTTACAATTTGCCTTAGTACACCATCGCCTTTCCCGTGTACAATGCGCAAGCTCTTCTGTTCAAGCATTAGGGCAGAGTCTACAAAATCTTCGAGAAGGGGCAATAATTCTTCGGCGCGCTTGCCTCTTATATCTAAATTAGGAGAAAATGTTGCTATTTTATCATTTCTTGAAATGGTATCTTGGGTATAAGAAACTTTACTAAAAGTATTTTTCTCTTTTTCTTTTATACTACGGATATATTCTCTTTTACTAATACGTAATAAGCGATTTAGTTTTATTTTAGTTTTTAAATCGCCTACGCTTATAATTGCATCTTTTTTATTTATTTCTAAGACTTCGCCTACCGTTTCTTGCCCTATTATTTGCACATAGTCGCCAACTTCGGCAATTCCTCCAATTATTTTCACTTCGAGAAGTGGGGTACTTTCTTCTTGGAACGATTCCTCATGTTCAAATTTCATTTCGTCTTT
>CAZFQW010000524.1:0-3208 GCA_964521225.1 uncultured Roseobacteraceae bacterium | reverse complement strand
GAAAAACATAAACTCTACTTTGAATTTGGTTGCATAAAAACGAAGGGAGGACAACAATGCAATGGCTAAAAAAAAGGCTATTTCCCATTTCTTATAGGAAAAATCTTTTTTTTGAGTAGTGATAACCTCGCCAATCCGCGCTTAAAAATATTAAAATATAAGGTGAGATAAAGGAGAAATGCCATTGCCCATATCACTCCGATATTAAAATAAAGTGTTGGGATAAACTGCCCAAAAAGATGCTTTACGGGCGCAAAGAAATGCGTTCTGTAATCTAAGAAATGCTTTATTTCGCTTGGTTCTTGGTAGATTGGGTAAATTTTTTGGATGAGCCTTTCGTGGTATTCTACAATGCGTTTTTCAGAACGTTTATTGGTTACCAAGTCAGAAAGTCTTTCGTTCCTAAACTGTTTCATTCTGGTTCTGTACAAATCCCTGTCTTCAGGCGATTTTATTTTGCTATTTACCAGTTTATCTCGGTCTTTTACAGCATCATTGTACTGCTGGTTATAGCGCTTTTTCAGAATTTCTAGGTAGTTTTTAGTAGAGTCGGCAATTGCCTCATTAAATGAGGTCGGAGTAATTTTATCTAGCGAGTTAAAAGGTATATTTGGGAAATTTCCGCCTTCTTTTTTAATTTCTCTTTTGAGCAATTGCAAATCCGATTTAAACTCTTTAATGTGTCTTTCTCCTTCCGATTGTAAGGTTAATCCTTTATCGACCCTTGCTTTTAAAGCAGGGAGATAGTATACTTTTTTATACTCTGCATTGGCTTTGCGTTTGTCTATTTCGTAATAATCTTTTTCGTAAGCATTATCCATAAACTGCGAAACAGCGAGTGCTTCAAAAGCCCATCTCGAAGCCATAATATCGCCAAAGAGAGGTACTTGGTCTTCTTTGTTGGCAATCCTAGGGTTTACTTCGTCGAACTTTACTACTAGCCCTCCTAAAATTAATTGGGGGATTAATAAAATGGGAATTAAAATATAAATAGTAACCACTCTATTAAAGGTTGCAGAGATATTAAGCCCCAACATACAAGCAAAACAAGCCGCAGAAAAAAGGACTGACCAATAGTTGATTGTCATCTCTTTTATGCCAATAATAAAGTTGCCAATTAGCACATAGGCTAAAATCTGAATGGCTGAAAACCCGAAGAGAATAGAAATTTTGGAGAGTAGATAGGCATGCCGATTGAGGTTGAGAAATGCCTCGCGCTTCACGATTTTTGCATCGCGAATAATTTCTTCGGCACTCATTACAAGGCCTATAAACAGAGAAACAATAATGCTCATAAATATAAATGCCGCGATATTCATGTTTTCGCTGAAAACGTAGTCTTGAGGGCCTGCAAGTTTATCGGCATCGTAATACCGAACGGTAAATGCTAGCAAAATGGCGAGGAATGGTGCCTGAAAGAAATTGATATTCATATACTGCGTATTCCTGATTTTTGCTAGTAAATCTCTTTGGAAGAAAACGAGGAACTGTTTAAAGTGAGAGGCGATATTGATGCTACCATCTAAAGTACCATTTTCTTTCTGTTCTTCAGTTTTGTATTCTGTGCCTTTATTTGTCGTCCTAAAAATTTGATACCATTTTTCTGGCGAAGTCTTGCGGAGTTTTGTTGTATTTCCAAATTCGTCTAATACTTTGCTTTCAATAATTGAAAATATTTGCTCTACATTTACATTTCCGCAAATTTCGCACTCTCCAAGCTCTTTCATTGCTTGGTTAGACTGATGCTTAAAATAAATGAGTGCTTCAATAGGATTCCCGTAGTAAATCTGAAACCCTCCGACATCGAGAATCACTAGTTTATCAAAAAGCTTAAAAATATCAGAAGAAGGTTGGTGAATTACCACAAAAATAAGCTTGCCCTGTAAGGTAAGTTCTCGTAGTAAGTCCATGATATTTTCAGAATCTCTCGAAGAAAGTCCTGAGGTTGGTTCATCTACAAACAAAACGCTAGGCTGCCTAAGGAGTTCTAAAGCAATATTTACCCGCTTTCTTTGCCCTCCACTAATGGTTTTTTCTAAGACTCCACCAACCTTTAAATCTTTAATTTCGAAAAGGCCTAAATCGGAAAGTGTTTGGCTAACTAGCTCCACTAAGGCGGTTTCAGAGTAGTTATCGAAACAAAGCCGCGCAGCGTAATAGAGGTTTTCAAAAACAGTTAAATCTTCTATCAAAAGGTCATCTTGGGGGATATACCCTACGACACCTTCTATTTTTTCTTTTTCTGTATGAATATTAATTCCATTGATGGTAACCTGACCAATTTGCGGACTCAAATTACCGTTCAGCACATTGAGCAGTGTAGATTTCCCTGAACCACTTGCACCCATTAGGGCAATTAAATTCCCTTCTCTTTCTTCGATATCAATATTGTGAAGTCCTTTTTCACCAGTTTTAAAGTAGTATCGAAGCTTACAGGCTTTAAAATGAATTTTTACATTCCTTTTGCTCGAATGAAACTCATTTAAGATTTCGCTGTAATAGATAGATTGCATTTGCTCTCCTCTAATTACAGACCCAATAGAAATTAAATAAATATGAGTCTCTTTTAAGATTTCTCCATTTAAATAAAGCTCATCTTTTAAATCGACACACCGCAGCACAAACATATCTACGGTGGGGAGCTTTAAAATGGCAATCCTAGACTTTACCGAATGCCTTTGGATCACTCTATGAGCAGGGTTAAAAGCCTGTTGATCAGGGGAAATAATTAATACTTCGCCGCGGTCGTACTTTGCAATATCTTTTACTTGTAGAAAGAATTTGATTTGGTGGTAAGTTTCGATATCGATTTTAAAACTTTCACAAACTGCCAACATGTAAGATTCTTCCTGTTCGTCGATTATATGGTTGGCGAGAATTAACTCAACTAAATGAAGAAGAATGAATATCTTTTGTTTGAAAGCAAGCTCTTTGTTGATGGAAAGGCATATCTGAATAGTTTCCTCTCTACTTTTAACAGGTTCATCAATATATTGGTCGAACAGTGTCAGATATTTTTTGGCAATAGCATCGTTAACGTGATCATCTAAAAACATTTTGATAATCACGTGGTCTTTGTTTGTTAAACCGCCAACTTTGGCAATAATGGCTTGTAGTTGAATAATTGTAGCGAGTACCTGCTCGTTCATAGAGGTGTAGTTTTCAGGCTAGTCTGTAGAGCTGAATGAAACTGAAATATAAAAAAACC
>CAZFQW010000523.1:0-3210 GCA_964521225.1 uncultured Roseobacteraceae bacterium | reverse complement strand
ATAAAAAACACGTCATTCCAAAAATTCCACAGCGTAGCAAGGAATTGTTTGGAATCTGTCAGTACATGACAAGTTGCGATGAACAGACGGACCCTGAATCAAGTTCAGGGTGACGGTTTAAGGTAGCTGAGTAGTTAAAAACACTAGTTTAAGCCGGTTTAAGTTTTATGAAAAAACCCTGAACCCTTGAAAGGGCGACACATGCTGTCTTTAATCTTTTAACTTAAAAACCTGCGGAGTATCGTTATTTCTGCTTACCACAATATAGTTTTGGTTGCCTATTTTCACTTCTTTAATATCGCGTACTTCGCCTTCTATGGTAATTCCAGATTTTTTATTCTCTAACACCTTAAAGTTCCCTTTCCCGTCGCCTTTTAGGAAAGTGCCATAACTGGCATCGTAACGCCCTACTTCTGGCTTGGCAGCATAGAAATTTCCTCCTAGTAAAATATCTTTATTTCCATCTTTGTCAAAATCTTTGATAAGAATGCCATACGTAGGTGCTAATTGTGCTTCAATTGGCAATGGGTTCATCTGAAATGTTCCGTCGCCATTATTGAGTAAAACCAAGCTTCGGAGTTCATAAACATCTAGTTTTTTCATTCCAATGCGCTGCTCTGGGGTGAAGATATCTTCGATTGTTTGATTTTTATAGTCTTCGTATTTCAGATATTTTTTCTTGAGTCCTGGCATCTGTTTCACTACGTCGTGCCGCAACGCTAGAGGATAAGAAGTTCCCTGGTTGAATACACAAATCAACTGCTCAACGCTTCCGTTATCATCAAAATCGTTGATATGTAGGCAAATTGGCTCACTCTCAGAAGCCGAAAAACGGGAGTTTAAACCATGGTTTCCTACTACAAAATCGGTATCGCCATCGTTGTCTAAATCTGCTGCTTTAATCACATTCCACCAGCCTGCCGACATTGCCAAACCTGCATTTTTAGTTTTTTCTCTAAATCCTTCTGGGGTATTTTCAAAAATACTGATGGGCATCCACTCTCCTACAACAATTAAATCGGGGTCGCTGTCACCATCTAAATCTTCCCAAATGGCATCGGTAATAAGCCCGCTTTCTATTAAGCCCGGAGCAATTTTTTCGGTAATGTTTCTGTAGTTTCCTTTGCCGTCGTTTTCTAGTAAATAGCCATTTACGGGCATTCCGTAGTAAAATGGGCGCAGCCGAACTCCTACAAATAAATCGAGGTCGCCGTCGCCATCAAAATCGGCAGGTTTCACGGTAGAGGTAGGCTCAAAACGAGAGGCTACCGGAAGTATCTGTTGCGATTTTGTGTAATTTCCTGCACCATTGTTCATGTACAACCTATCGGAAAGTGCTGAAGCAGAATTGGGAAATTCATTCCCCCCGCTTGTTACGTACAAATCTTGGTCGCCATCGGCATCGGCATCGTAAAACACAGCGTTGGTATCTTCCGAAGTTTTATCTTTTTCAAATACAGTTTGATTCGACGGCAGCATTTCACCATTTTTTTGCTGTACAAGCAAAACGCCCGGACTGTCTTTTGCGCCTCCCAAATAGAGGTCGGTAAGTCCATCGCCATTTACATCGCCTTGGGTAATTTTTGGTCCCTCGCGAGAAATCATGTGAAAAATGAGGCGGTCCCTGTCAAAATCAATAAAATTGTTTTCTTTATGGATGAAAGGCAGGGCAATTTCGGCAATTTCAAATAATTGATTTTCTGTGTTGCTTTCTTCTGTCTTATTTTCCAAGTTGGCTTCTGCCCAACTGAGTTGCAATAACTGGTTTGCTTTTACATTTTTCTGCTGAGTGAGGCTGCCGTCGGGCCATTCTATGGTTAATTCGTTTACAATAGAATCGCCCCCTAAACCAATAATGGGGCGGTTATCTACCGTTGACTGAAAGCCCCTTACAGGCATTGCCTCTATAAAGTAGCTCTTATCGGCTACTTTTGCAGTAATTTTTGTCCCTACGGCAAAAGGATTTTTACCTTTTCCTTTTAATTGAATTTGAAGGTAATTTCTTTCCGGATGAATTTTCTCTAGCTGATTTTGGTAGATAAAAGCGGGCATATTTACGTTGTTAACCACTAAATCAAAATCGCCATCGTTGTCTAAATCGGCATAGGCGGAGCCGTTCGAGTGGCTAGGTGTTCCTAAGCCGAGGGCATCGGCTTTATTTTCAAACGCAAGGTTTCCTTTGTTGGCAAAAAAGTAATTTTTTATCTTTTGAGTAGGGATGGCATCAATCAGTTTTTGGTAATCGACATCTTTATTGGTAATAATCGACTTTACCACTTCCTCGTTCGAGAAATACTGAATGTAGTCTTGGTTGGTTAAATCTTGGTTAATCCCATTAGCAACAAAAATATCTTTTAAGCCATCGTTATCGTAATCGGCAATTAACGCGCCCCAACTCCAATCGGTTGCCTCTACCCCTGCTAAACGGCCAATTTCGCTGAAGGTGTCGTCGCCATTATTTAGTTGCAGCATATTGCGGGTAAATTGGTGGTGATAACCATTATTTACATTGTATTGGTAGCGGTCCCAGCTTTCAAAAGTAGTGTTGGTTTTGTAGCGGGCATCGTCGTTAGGCAGCATTTCAGTTACAAAAATATCGGCGTAGCCATCGTTATTAATATCTGCCATATCGGCCCCCATAGAAGCACCGCTTATGCTTCTCATTTGCCCTTCCAGATTTTCTTTGAATGTTCCATCGTGGTTGTTAATGTAGAGGTAATCTCGCTCAAAGAAATCGTTTGAGACATAAATATCGGCCCATCCGTCTCGGTTTACATCGCCTACGGTTACACCCAACCCAAAACCGATAATGCTCCCATAAATGCCGGCTTCTTCGCTTACATCGGTAAAGGTATCCCCATCATTTCGGAACAGTTTATCGCCTCCTACGGGGTCTCTTTTGGGCCTTTCGTTTTTTCTGAGGTTAAAGCTTCCTATTGCCTTGTAAGAGTTGTTTAACAGGTAGCAATCGAGGTCGCCGTCTTTATCGTAATCGAAAAAAGCGGCGTGCGTCGAAAATCCTTGGTCTGCCAAACCAAACTTTTCGGCAGATTCAGAAAAGGTTAAATCTCCATTGTTGATGTACAATTCGTTCTGTTTGTTATCTCCTTCAATATCGCCCGAATTACAAACGTAAACATCTAACAGCCCGTCGCCATTAATATCGGCAATACTTACTCCGGTAGACCATGCTCGCTCCCCTCCTACTCC
>CAZFQW010000522.1:0-3214 GCA_964521225.1 uncultured Roseobacteraceae bacterium | reverse complement strand
TGAAGGGAATCCGAAAGGGAGTACCTTCTTTTAATTATTTTAGTCGGACACTAGTAATAAATTATACTTGATTTCGCCTAAATATTTAATAGAAATAAACATATTTTGGTAAACACAGTGTATTATGAATCACCCCCTCACTTTAGATAAAAGTTATTGGAGTAACCGCTACCAAAAACAAGAAACGGGATGGGATATTGGTGCAGTAAGCCCCCCTCTCAAAGCATATATAGATCAATTAACCGATAAAACCCTTTCTATTTTAGTGCCTGGTGCTGGCAATGCTTATGAGGTTGAGTATTTGTACCAACAAGGGTTTAATAATGTATTTGTAATTGATATTGCTACGGAGCCTCTAAAAAATTTTCAGGAAAGATGTTCAAATTTCCCTCTAGAAAATATTATAGTAGGCGATTTTTTTGACCTTGAAATGAAGTTTGATTTAATTGTAGAACAAACATTTTTCTGCGCCTTGCCGCCCTCTTTAAGACCGAAGTATGCTTCAAAAATGCATCAACTGCTTGTAGAAGAAGGTAAGCTGGTAGGCCTACTTTTCGATGACCCTCTATTTACAGACCACCCACCTTTTGGGGGTAATAAAACGGAGTACTTACCCTATTTTAAAGATGTTTTCAGCGAAATCAGTATTGAAAAATGCTACAATAGTTTAGCACCGAGGGCTAACCGTGAACTATTCATAAAACTCAAACGCTAGTCTAGTATGTAGACTTTACTTAATCGTACAGAAAGCTTTCAGAACGCTATCGAGCTTCCGAGTTGAAAATTATAAAGTATCAACTAATTTGTTAAACTTTCGGAGAGTTCGATAATTAAGTAAAATCATAAAAACCTTGTTTATGTTTGCACCAAATCTTAAACTCTTTTAAAAAATGAATAAAACGGTAGCTTTAGTTATTTTTATAATAGCAGCAAGTACTATATTCCCTATGATAGGCTATATTTTAGATAGAAAGCATAGAAAGAAAATGATGGGTAACAGTAAAAAAAAATAGGAGGCTAAAAAGTTATTTCAGCCTCCTAATAAGAGTTATTTATCTTGAAAAACTATGCACATTAGCGTGCATAGTTAATAGAGCGCATTTCTCTAATTACAGTAACTTTAATTTGCCCCGGATACTGCATTTCTTTTTCAATTTTTTGGGTGATATTGAAAGAAATTTGGCTTGCGTCGGCATCAGAAACATTATCTGCGTCTACTAGTACGCGTAGCTCTCTGCCTGCTTGCATTGCAAAACATTTGTTCACCCCCTGGAAACTAAGTGCTAGCACTTCTAAGTCTTTCAAACGTTTAATGTACGACTCCATCATTTCTCTTCGAGCACCCGGCCTAGAGCCAGAAATGGCATCGCATGCCTGTACTAGCGGAGAAATCATAGAAGTCATTTCAATCTCATCGTGGTGGGCACCAATGGCATTACATACCTCTGGGCTTTCCCCATACTTTTGAGCTAACTTCATTCCTAAAATTGCATGTGGCTCTTCCGACTCTTCTTGAGGCACTTTTCCGATATCGTGTAAAAGCCCTGCTCTTTTTGCCAATTTGGCATTTAAGCCCAACTCTGCGGCCAAAGTAGCACAAAGATTAGCCACTTCTCGAGAGTGTTGCAAAAGGTTTTGCCCGTAAGACGACCTGAAACGCATTCTGCCAACCATTTTAATCAACTCTGGTTTCAATCCATGAATCCCCAAATCGATTACCGTTCGTTCTCCAATTTCAACAATTTCATCCTCAATATTTTTACGTGTTTTATTCACAACTTCTTCAATTCGAGCAGGGTGAATTCTTCCATCGGCTACTAGCCTATGTAATGCTACTCTAGCAATTTCTCTTCTTACGGGGTCGAAATTGGAAATCGTAATAGCTTCGGGGGTATCATCTACAATAATCTCTACGCCTGTTGAAGCTTCAAGGGCTCTAATGTTTCGACCTTCACGCCCAATAATTTTACCTTTAATTTCGTCGCTATCAAGGTTAAAAACCGACACACAGTTTTCTATGGCGTGCTCTGCGGCAGTGCGTTGTATCGTATTAATTACCACTTTCTTCGCTTCTTTAGTAGCGGTAAGCGATGCTTGTTCCAAAATATCTTTCACCATTGCCGAAGCCTTGGTTTCCGCTTCGTCTTTCAGTGTTTCAATCAGTTGTTTTCTTGCGTCTTCTGCCTTTAAGTTCGCAATTTTTTCTAGTTGAACAACTTGTTTTTCGACCAACTGATTCGCCTTTTTGAGTTGTATATCAACAGCATCTTTCTGCGCCTGAATTTGCTCTTGCAAATCGTCTAGCTCGCTTGCTCTTTTTTTGAGTTGTTCTTGTTGCTTAGCTACTGTACCCTCTTTCTGTTTAAGGCTTGTTTCGCTTTGTTTTAATCTGCTTTCTAGCTGTTTAAGCTTGTTCTGATTTGTATTAAGTTGGTTCTTCTTCCGATTCATTTCTTCGTCGAAATCTGCCTTTAACTTAAGGTATTTTTCCTTTGATTGAAGCAACTTTTGTTGTTTGATTGTCTCCGCATTTAACTCTGCTTCTTTTACAATCATTGAAGATTTCTGTTGGGCATCTATTTCCCACTGTTTGTACACCTTTCCTAACAAAAATCTACCAATTCCTATGCCCACTGCAGTGGCTGCTAGGATAATTATTATCTCTATCATTGCATGTCTACTATTTTAAAGTTTAAATTTAAAAAGTTGTATTAAAGAGGCCGAATACCTCAAAACACATCTATATGCGAAGAAATAGCAGGACAGAAGTAAGATAAGAAGGGAATATTAAGAGAGAAGTCAAAGCGAAACTCCTACGTACTGATAAGTATTCGGTTTATTCAAGGTGAGCGGCAATCATTTTTTCTAAGGTTAAAATATGCTCTGATACTTTACCGTTTTTTTCGACGCTTTTCAGTGAGTTTACCACACCGTCGAACGCTACCATTGCCATTAAATCTTGTTTATCACGAATTCCAAATTTTTCTTTTTTTTCTTTAAGTTGATTATTCAATAATTTGGCCGCCTTACGTAACAGTTGCTCGTCTTTCGAGTCTATTCGTAAGGAATATTCTCTATCAGATATTTTTAACTTTATATGGAGATTTTGCATTTTCCTCAAAATAAGACCACTATAGCTCTTTGTTTAAATAAGAAATACACTGGTCTATCTCAATAATATATTCATCTATCTTCTCTTTTAACCCCTCAGGAT
>CAZFQW010000521.1:0-3217 GCA_964521225.1 uncultured Roseobacteraceae bacterium | reverse complement strand
CTCAATCCATTCGCGTACCCATGCTTCGTGTTGGTCCATGGGCAAGTACCAATGCGTTGTATTTTTAAGGATAGGCGTATTCCCCGAAATCTTCGACTTAGGATTTATCAAATCGCTCGGACTTAAAGACGTTCCGCAGCTTTCGCATTGATCGCCATAGGCATTGTCGAAACCGCAGTTGGGGCAAGTCCCCACAATGTATCGGTCTGCCAAAAACTGATTGGCTTCTTCGTCGTAGTATTGCTCACTTTCTTTCTTAACAAAAGCCCCTTTGTTGTTGAGGTTAGTGAAAAACTCTTGAGAGGTTTCGTGGTGAATTTTCTCGGAAGTTCTGTGGTAGATATCGAACGAAATGCCAAAGTTTTCAAAAGTATTTTTATTGAGTTGATGGTAGCGATCTACAATTGCCTGCGGAGAAATGCCATCTTTCTGCGCTCTAATTGTAATTGCTGCGCCGTGTTCATCGCTTCCGCAGACATAAATTACCTCTTTCCCTTTCATTCTTAAAAATCGAACATAAATATCGGCAGGGAGATAAGCCCCTGCAATATGTCCAATGTGTAAAGGCCCATTCGCATACGGTAGGGCAGAGGTAATGGTATATCTTTTCGGTTCTGACATAGTCTTTTATAATTCTAGGCAGTATCTCAGCCTTTTCTTCTCTATAAAATATGGCTTATTGAAAAAGCAACTGCAAAGCTACTAAGATTAACATGGAAAGCGAAAAAGGGGCAAGAGAATAAAGAAAAAAGAGAAAGAGGAGCGTTCAGCATTTCCTTAAGGCGAACAAGGCTTTGTTGAAAGGCAGTCCCAAAAGCAGCTATTCCGTCATTCTGAATTTATTTCAGAATCTCTAGTTAGCCGATTACAGGCAACTAACCGAGGTTGAGTCAAGTTCAATATGACGTTGTGTTGACTTTTGGAGCAGCCTCTTTTTTATTGTAACGGAAACCATATTATTCTCTCTTCACCCTAACATCAACCTGCCCCCCAATCCAACAACCTACAGAAATCTTATCACCTACTGTATAACTACTTTCGCTGAGTTCTTCTTGGGTGGGAGATAGACTACTCTTTCTTTTTATAAAAAGTACTTGTATCTTAACTTGTTGATTCAACCTATAATAAAACGATCTATTATGTACAGCTTACCTCTCAGAGACCTACTTTTTAGGCTTTCTCTCTTACTATTACTATTTTCTGCAACATCACTTTTTGCCCAAGAGCAGCGCTTTTACGACCTACAGGGAAAAGTACTTAATGTTAAAGACTCTACAGGACTTCCCTTTGTCCACCTTACCTTTAAAGCTAATTATGGCGGTTGGGTTTCCGATGAATTAGGCAGGTTCTTAATTTATATTCCCGAAGATAATTTAGACGATAGTTTACAGTTTTCATCTATCGGATTTGCTGTAAAAACAATTGCTATTGAAGATGCGCTAAAATCAGATTCTTTGGTAATTATGCTGGAACGCTCAAGCACTTTCCTACCCGAAGTTTTAGTGACCGATAAGGCCGATTCGGCGCTCATGATTATGAAGGAGGCGATTGCTCGAATTCCTGAAAACTACCCCAAAAAACCATACAGGATGGAGGGATTCTATCGCGAAGCAAATGTTGAGAATGATAAGTACGCTCGCTTGGTAGAAGCCGCTGTAAGCATGGACGACCAAGGGTACAAAAAGCCACTTTCGAAAATGAAATACCGTGTTAAAGCCTTACGCAAAAGCGATGATTTACGAGAGCTCGATTGGTACGGTGCTGTCAAAGAGTGGGTAAGAGAAAAAAATGGTCTTGTTACGTTTTTTATGGACAATGATTTATTACGAAAAAATACAGGAAATACTACTACTAGCTTCTATGAAACTTTTATTTTAAGTAGAATGTCCGTAGAACAATTTTACAGTAAAGGGGTCGGCTTAGAGAAATATCTTAATAACAGAGAAATGGATATCGTGGACTATACCACATATGAAGGCGCTCCTGTATGGATTATTGAAACCTCAACAGCAAAGGATGGGAAAAAAAATAATTTTGGTATAAATGGACTGGTTAGCGAGGGGAGACTCTATATAAAACAAGATGACTTTGCCATACTTCGCTACGATTTTTACTTGAAGGTACTCCCCCCACCAAGGAAAAGAGAAGATTTGCTATCGCCTTCGGTAAAAAATGACCGCTATGAAAACGTCCGAAGACTTTCAGTAGATGGAGAAAATTTGCTTTACCGCACAGTACGTTATACCCCGTATCTTGGCCGCTACTATCTCAGTTATATGGAAACGAAAATATCGGGGACATCGAGCCGGTTTTTAGGTTCTAATTGGGGTAAGAAAAAAGAAAATGAAGAAGGATTACCCCAAAAGAAAGCAAAATTCTACGAGCAAAAGCAACTGATGATTTCCAAGGTGATTCCGAACAAACGCGACTTTGAAAAAATAAAAGGAAAAGAGAAGATGGACACTGAATTGGCGCTACACAATATGGCGTTTCCTTATGACGCTTTATTTTGGTCGCGATACGCGCTCATAAAACGAAATCCGTTGGGTAAAGATGCTCAGGCAGAGCTTTCTATGAATGCAGAACTAGAAAGTCAGTTTAAAGCAAACGAACAACCTCACATGCAGGCAAGTAGACTTTCGGCAACCGATAATAAATACCAGCGCTATACCACAGAATACAACACAATTGAGTACTTACCCACACTTAACGAACACGCATTGCAACTCAAAGGTGTTTCCGATGACCCTACCTATGGCTATTCAGTAGAAAACCCGATAATGCTAGGGACGCGCAACGTTTTTAGTAACTCCTCTTCATACCCCAGAATGTATCTGAATGCCTTACTCGATAAAAACAAAGAGCCAATTGAATATAAAATAAAAGGCTACGTACACCCATTCAGGACACCTAATTCTAGGGCTAGTATAGGAAATAATCCACAATATTCTTTCGGCTTACTCGTCCGTTGCGAAGTATGGAGCACAAAGGATAAAGAGCCAAAAACATTGTACCTTAATTTAAACGATTCGGGGGACGTACTTGCCCCAAAGGGGTTTAGGTATAGGAAATGAATCTCCACCTAGTTTAAGCATCTCGCTTAAATCAAATCTATCACAATACTTTTAATGCGAATCAGGGCTTGTAACCTTCTTTTTTGAGCCTGTCTCGTCCTGAAAAAAGTTTACACTTTGTGGTTAATAATCCTAATTCAAAT
>CAZFQW010000520.1:0-3222 GCA_964521225.1 uncultured Roseobacteraceae bacterium | reverse complement strand
GCTCTTTAAATTTCTTATTTTCAAATGCTTACAAAAACTTAAACATGCTCTTAACGAGCGAATAGGCTTCTGAAAAAATAGAATTCTCGTTTCTTAAGAGCATTTCGTCTATAAATTGATAATTTATACTTCCGTAAAAGCCTACTTGTGAATTAAAACCTAAGCCTGTATTAAAAGTATTCTGAGGTGTACCCGTTAACTGCTTGCCAGCATAATTATTTTTCTCATCAATTAAATTCATAAAAAGTAAGTGTGGCATTCATAAACGCCTGTAAGCTTGCTTTCCCTAAAAGCGATTTTAGTTTGTATTAATTGCCGTAAGTGGGCTAAATGGGCTACCTTTGAAATCTTATATTTTAATTAAGGAACGGAAAACAAATAAATTATCTTTCTATCTTGTTTCTTTCGGTCGGCGTTCCGATTGGTCTATACTTTCCAGGTCCATTGTGGGTTGGAAATACTCGCCATCGCCCTGCTATGCCTGCGTTTTTCGCCTCAAAAATAAACTTCGATCAATAGCAATTTATTTATTCACCGTTCCTATGGGTTTTGAATGGAAATTAATTGGAAAGGTAATGTCAATGCATAATAATTATTATTTTTTACAACATTTAAGCGAAGCACTCCAAGCTCCTTTAGAAGGGATGGAATTAAGCACTTGTTTCAGCCAAAATAAAGATGAACTCGTGCTAGGTTTCAGCAACACAAAAAGTGAATTCTGGATTCGGGCTGTATTGGTTACCAATTTTAACCTTTTGTACTTCCCTGAAGACTTCCAAAGAACCCGTAAAAACTCTGTCAATTTATTTGAAAGTGCCTTAGGGCAAAAAGTAGAAGGGATAAGACAGTTTGAAAATGAGCGATGTTTTTCGGTAGAGCTTTCTAATGGATTTAGCTTGTTATTTAAACTCTTTGGAAACCGTTCCAACGTTCTTTTATTTAAAAATGGAAGAGTACACGATTTATTCCTTAAAAAATATCCGAACGATAGAAATTTAATTTTAGATGATTTAAATCGAAAAATAGAACAAACGCCAGAACAACTAGCAGCACTAGGAATTAACAAGGTTTTTCCCACATTTGGGAAGGAAATTATAGATTATTTAGATACTAAAGACTACGATGTTTCTATTACAGAGCGAAAATGGGAATTAATTCAAGAACTACTAAATGAATTCAAAACGCCTACTTTTTATTTATTCAGCTACGAAGAACAGCGACCTTCTTTATTGCTCTATACCCCTGATGAAACTTATACTTTTAGCACAAAAGACCCTATAAAAATTGCCAATGAATATTTTAGAAGCTTAGTAAAAGTTATTTTTTTAGAAACGGAGAAAAGACCTGCAATCCAAAAAATAGATAAGAAAATAAATCAAGCAAATAGCTATGTCGAAAAAAACCAAAAGAAATTGTATGAGCTAGAAAATATAACTCGCTACGAAGAAATTGGACATATTATTATGGCAAACCTTCATCAAATACCAGAGCGAAGTAAAAAAATAGAATTAAATGATTTTTATAACGACGAAGCTCCTATTTCTATTAAATTAAATAGCAAACTCAACGGTCAAAAAAATGCAGAAGTTTACTACCGAAAGGCAAAAAATCAGAAAATAGAAATTCAGAAAATAAAAGAAAATATTAGTAGTAAAGAAGATGAGCTTTTAATGCTCGAAATGCACAAAGAATCGCTCAAACCTATTGAAAACGTAAAAGAACTACGCAATTATTTAAAGAAAAATGGCATAAATCAGGATAAAGCACAAGAGAGTATTTTACCATTTAAAAAATTTAAATTTTCAGAGTTCGATATTTTGGTGGGGAAAAACGCGAAAAGCAACGATATTCTCACACAAAAATATGCTTTTAAAGAAGATTTATGGCTACATGCCCGCGATGTTCCCGGTTCGCACGTAGTTATAAAGCATAAGGCGGGCAAAAGTTTCCCTCAGCATGTGCTAGAAAAAGCGGCATCGCTAGCAGCGTACTATTCACAGCGCAAAAACGATTCGCTTTGCCCTGTAATTTATACACCTAAAAAGTTTGTAAGAAAACCCAAAGGAGCAGCTCCCGGTGCTGTCGCCATCGACAGAGAGGAGGTGATTATGGTTACTCCAATGCCTCCTAATGCTTTAATAGAATGAGAAATTTAATTGCGAATAACGAGTTATTTAAACCCAATAAAAAAAGCAGGTAATTTTACCTGCTCTTCAATAATTATTATGTTGAATATTCGCTTATTAAGTCAGTAAATTACCATTTTGATCCCACTCTGCTAAATCCATTCGTTTATCTTGGTCTACGCACTTGGCAAGCCATGTGGCATCATACTCAACATCGTGGTCTTTAAGCACATCGTCAGGAACGCCATCCCAAATACCAGCACGGTTACCTTGGTATCCTAAATCTTCAATCCCCATTTTAGAAGTGTAATAACCGGTGAGGGTCATGTTACGCATTCTGTTAAAAAAGGCAACACCTGCTTTCATTTCAGGCTTTGCCCTGCTGGGGTAGGCGATGTCGTCTACTATGGCAATTTGTTGTTCGTTGCTCAAATCTTTAAAAAACTTACGGTATCGAGTATTAGCCTCGCGGTCAATCCACATTAACCCACCCCGTAGCGGGAGTTGGTTATTGGGCATATCCTTTACAATAAAATCAATAAATGCGGGGACTTCTGCATCGGTAGCGGAACCTGCTGTAGCCGTGGCAGGAAGGATAATATCGCACAAAATGGCAATGGTTGCCAAGTCGTGTTCGGTGAAAACCGATGCTTGTGCAAAAAGTTTTTTATCGTATTCTAGCTCTTCGGGAGTTCTACCATACAGCGTTTCATTTGCCGTTTCAACTATAGGTTCTTGGGTTTCCGCAGTTGGAGCGCATGCAAAAGGAACAGCTCCTGCTGTACCCGCCACTCCTGTAATTAGGAGTGCTTTTAAGGTATCTCTTCTATCCATGATTTAAATATTCTGTTTTTTGAGTTGATCTACAATGTACTCCGAAGCTCTCCACGAGAGTGCCATAATGGTCCATGTACAGTTTTTATCGGCTTGCGATACAAACGGGCCCGCATCTACAATAAATACATTTTTGGCGTCGTGCAATTGCTGAAATTTGTTTGTAACCGATTTACTAGGGTCGTTGCCCATTCGGGTGGTGCCTACCTCATGGATAATTTCACCAGGGTTAAGCAAACCATAATCGCTATCTTTTCCTGCC
>CAZFQW010000519.1:0-3224 GCA_964521225.1 uncultured Roseobacteraceae bacterium | reverse complement strand
ATGTTTATAACATTGTATCGCTTTTCAAGGAGGGGTTAGGGGTGGTTGCTCCCTCACTCCTTGTTAGGACGTGCTTATGGAAACGGCAGAACTCACCGGCCTACCTCTAGCCGAAGTAAAAAATTTCGATGCTAGTCGTTAATGCCATTCTACACCCTTTTTGGCTTACAGGGGCATTGTGGGTGGGTACGAGCGAGGACGCTCGTACCAGAGGGTTTAAAGGATATTGCTTCCCAGCGAAACGACTAAGAGAATTAAGAGTACGAGCGAGGACGCTCGTACCAGAGGGTTTAAAGGGCTTCCATCCGTTCTCCTCTAACGATGTAGAACATCTGTAATTTCCTCTTCAAAAATCTTCTCTAAAATTGCCATGGCGGCTTCTCTGCCGTCGAGGGCGGCGGTAACTACAAGGTCGGCTCCTCTTACCATATCGCCCCCGGCAAACACATTTTTCTTGGTGGTTTGGTAGCTGTCGTCCACCACAATACCACCCCATTCGTTGGTTTTTATGCCGTTTTTTTCTAAGAATTCCAACTTCTCATTTTTAAAACCTAGCGCAAGGATAATTACATCGCTTTCAAGAATAAACTCAGAACCGGCTATTTCTTGTATTGTAGCCCTTCCGTTTTCTTGTTCAACCAACTCGGTTTTAATGAAATTTACGCCAATTAACTCGTCTTTATCGTTTGCCAACAAATTTTTCGGTGACGCCTGATATAAAAATGCTACGCCTTCTTCTTTTGCCGAAAGCACTTCTTTAGTGCTACCTGGCATATTGGCTTCATCTCTACGGTAAACACAGGTAACCGATGCTGCCCCTTCTCTTACAGAAGTTCTTACGCAGTCCATTGCCGTATCGCCACCGCCAATTACAACGACCGATTTATGCTTTACGTTGTACTTTTTATCGTAGGTTTTTTCCCACTGTTTACGCTGCACATTGGTGAGGAAAGACATCGCCATAAAAAGATTATCGGTATTATATGCCTTGTAGTCGAGCGTTCTGCCCTGCATAGCGCCTAAGCCTAAGAACACAGCATCGTATTTCTTATAAATCTCTTTGAAAGATATATTTTTACCTACTTCTTTGTTATAGTGGATTTCCATCCCTGCTTCAAGCAGTAGGTTGATTCTTCTATCGACCGACTTTTTTTCTAGCTTAAACCCCGGAATGCCATAGGTAAGCAAGCCCCCTGCTTTATCGGCTTTTTCGAAGATAACAGGCTTTACCCCTGCTCTTAATAGGAACGTTGCACAAGAAAGACCCGCTGGACCAGAGCCTATAATAGCGACTTTTTTATCGTATAGTCTTTCTGCGAACTGAGGTGTTAACCCTTGGTCGAATCCCCTTTCCGAAATAGCTACTTCGATAGCGCCAATGGTAATAGCTCCATGCCCATCGTTTAGGGTACAAGCCCCTTCACACAGCCTGCCCTGAGGGCAAATTCTACCAAGTATTTCGGGAAATGGAGAGGTTTCATTAGAGATGTTGAAGGCTAGTTCTAGGTCTTTTTCAGCGACAAATTTTAGCCATTGGGGGATATTGTTGCTTAAAGGGCAGCCCGTTGAACTGCAATAGGGGTTGCCACATTGGATACAACGACTTGCCTGCGTGCCGGCTTCTTCTTCGGTATATTGCTCGTTAATCTCCTTGAAATTTTTTACTCTTTCGTTAGAAGTTTTAACAGCAGGATTCATTCTTTCAATTCGGGTAAACTCGTACACGTTCAATAACTTTAGGGTGGAACAAGGGGGAAATTTCTTCTTTGAAATTCTTTTAAAAAAAATTAGGGAGAGGGTGCATTTTTCATCCTCAAAAGTCGAATTAAATATCAGTATATTGAAATAATCGGTTTAACAAATATACACTAAAATAGTATTTTGCCAAGAGGGAGACATTTTTACTCAATACATTTTATTCATTTTAGGTTGAAGTGATTTGTTGTGTTTTAATCAGAGGTCATCATTTTAAAAATTATAATATATTAAAAATTCAAAGCAAAATATCAAACCCTCGCATCATCAAAATATCAAATTATTAAAAAATGAAATCATTAAAAATTAACTTTAAGAACCAGCAAGGGGATAGTTTAACTGCTAGAATGGAGCTTCCACTCGACCAACATCCGCATAATTTTGCCATTTTTGCCCATTGTTTTACCTGTAATAAAAATTTGCAAGCGGTCAGAAACATCAGCCGTTCATTAACCCAAGTAGGGATTGCCGTGCTACGCTTCGATTTCACAGGTTTGGGCGAAAGCGATGGCGATTTTGCAGATACTAACTTCTCGTCGAATATCCAAGATTTAATAGAAGCTGCTAGTTTTTTGAAAAAAAATTACCGTGCACCCACTATGCTTATTGGGCACTCGTTGGGTGGGGCGGCAGTTTTAGCGGTGGCTTCAAAAATTGAAACTATAAAAGCGGTTATAACAATAGGTGCGCCTTACGACCCCTCGCATGTAGTGCATTTACTATCGAATGGGATGGACGAATTGAACGAAAAAGGAGTGGCAAAGGTGAGCATAGGCGGCAGACCGTTCACCATCAAAAAGCAATTTGTGGAAGATTTGGAAGAAGCAGAGGTGCATCATCATATCCAAAATTTAAACCGTGCTTTGTTAGTGATGCATTCGCCACAAGACACGATTGTGGGTATCGAAAATGCAACCAAAATTTACAAGGCAGCACAGCACCCTCGTAGTTTTATTTCGTTAGATGGTACCGACCATTTGCTGAGTAAAACTGCCGACTCTGTTTATGTAGGCGAAGTGATAGGCACTTGGGCTAAACGCTATTTAGAGATGCCCGAGCCCGAACTGCTGAAATCGGACAAACAAGTGGTAGTAAGAACTGGCGATGAAGGGTTTACCACCGAGGTGAAAGCAGGAAACCATCAGTTTTTAGCCGACGAGCCTACCGATGTAGGAGGAAATGATTTTGGGCCAACCCCCTACGATTTCTTGGCAACGGCATTGGGCACTTGCACTAGCATGACCCTAAGAATGTACGCCGACCACAAAAAGTGGGATTTGCAGGAAGTGACAGTGCATTTGCAGCACGATAAAATCCATATTAACGATGAAGACATGGAAGGAAACGGAGGAAAGATAGACTACATTGACAGGGTAATTGAACTAGAAGGCAATTTAGATGAAACCCAAAGAAACCGCTTGCTCGAAATTGCCGACCGCTGCCCGGTGCATAAAACGTTGAATAGCCCA